>DNWZ01000041.1 GCA_003506095.1 Planctomycetaceae bacterium
ATACTCACACGGTTATAATCGACACCCGTTTCCATCACGATTTTCTGCAGGCTCTCAAGATACTCTTGTAAGGCCCGTTGGTAACGATCTGCGATTTCGCTCGGTTCAGCGAAGATCGACGTGCCGCCTTCCATATCCAAAAATCGCGTCGGCCGTGTGAATACGAAGTTCAATTCGACGGGATCGAGCAGGTGGAACAGCGACAGGTCGTGTTTGCGAAATCGCAAGTGTTCAAAACATCCGCGCAGCAGCCCCGGGTCGACAAAGAAATCTGAAATCACGACCACCATTGCCCCTTGGCGAGTCGTCTCGGCCACCTCATGCAACACTTCGATCAGTTGCGTTTCACCCTGGCCGCGAGTCTGCTGCAAGGCGTCGAAGATCCCGCGCAGGTGTGACGGGTTCCGTCGCGGCGGAATGTGCTGGTTGATGCCGACGTTAAAGCAAGACAGCCCCACCGCGTCGCCCTGCTGGACCGCCAAATAGCCGATCGCCGCTGCGATGCGACGAGCGTATTGCAGCTTGGTCGTCTCACCCGAACCGAACTCCATCGAACCACTGGTATCGAGCACAAAGCAACAACGCAGATTCGTATCCGCCTCAAACTCTTTCACATAATAACGATCGCTGCGCCCGTGAGCTCGCCAATCCAACCGCCTTAGATCATCGCCGGGAACGTACTTACGATATTCCGCAAACTCCACACTCGCGCCGCGGTTGGGGCTGGTATGCAACCCCGACACCGACCCCCGCATCGGCCGCCGAGCGACCAACGGCAAACCGGCCAATCCGGCCAAAATGACCGGATCGACGAAATCGCGTGATTGTCGTTCGTTCCACATGTCACTCTTCCCGTAACAGTCGCCCGACGATATCGCGAGCCGTAACGCCTTCGGCTTGGGCGGCAAAGGTGGTGATCAATCGATGGGTCAGCACCGGTTGAGCGACGAAGCGCACATCTTCGCTGCGCACCATATAAGATCCTTCCAATGCCGCTCGCGACTTCGCACCCAAGATCAAATCTTGTACCGCTCGCGGCCCCGCGCCCCAAGAAACCAGCGGCAACAACCATGCCGGCGCGGTCCCACCGGCTGGCCGCGTTTTACGAACCAATCGTGCCACGTCGGTATAAATGTGATCGGGCACGGGAATCCGGCGCACCAAATCTTGATGCGCGATGATGTCCGGCGCGGTCATCAACTTTTCCAGCTTCGGCAACGCCCCACCGGTGGTCGACCGAGCGATCGCGATCTCTTCGGCTTCCGACGGATAATCCAACTCGATCAACGACATGAATCGATCAAGCTGTGCTTCGGGCAACGGATAAGTCCCTTCCTGTTCGACCGGATTCTGGGTGGCCAGCACCATGAACGGCGGCGGCAAGTCAAACCCTTTGCCGACCACCGTAATCCGCTGCTCCTGCATCGCCTCCAGCATCGCGGCTTGGGTCTTGGGTGGGGCGCGGTTGATTTCATCGGCCAAGATGATGTTCGCGAACAGCGGTCCGTGAGCGAACTCGAACGTCCGCTTGCCGTCGCCGCTGTCTTGCAAAATGTCGGTCCCGGTGATGTCCATCGGCATCAGGTCGGGCGTGAACTGAATCCGGCTGAACTTCAGCGACAGTGTTTCAGCCAACTTGCTGACCAGCAACGTTTTGGCCAAACCGGGCACGCCCATCAACAGCGCATGGCGGCGAGCGAACAAACAGACCAACAACTGGTCGACCGTTTCGCGTTGGCCGACAATCACACGGCCCAGTTCTTCGCAAAGCCGCGAATGGATCTTGCCCAGCCGATCAACCGCCTGCACATCGTCGTCGCTTAACGACGTCTCTGTCTGCGAAACCACTTGTGACATATTTGAAAAGCACCTTTGTTTTTGCGAAGGCCGACGGGGGCAAGATTAGGCGTGATGTTAAAACACGTTCGTCCCCGGTCCATGATTCAAATCAGCATAATGGTATCGCGACAGTAGGTGGTGAATAATCCACTCAATAAATTTTCGAACAACGGACAATATCGTTATGGATGCCAGCCAACGCGCCATCGAATCAGCGGTCGGTTTGTCCTTGTTCGAATCTCGACAGATGCTCTGCGACCGCTGCTAACAGCGGATCGATGGTTTGCGTTTGGATCGCATGGGGCGGCGACCAATCGAACCACTGGTAACCCGCATGTTCGCTGCACGAGATCGGCCACTGACGGTCGACGAAGCCCAAAAAGTAAGTCACCGTTTTTTCGAAAATCTGATTTCCGTGATCGCGATAGGTAACTGGATAGGTCTGTGAAAACGAAAAATCGCGGTCCAACACAATCTGTGACTTTTCGATCCCGGTTTCTTCTTCGGTCTCTCGCAATGCCGTCTGCCGCAGGGTTTCGTCTGGCTCGGCATGCCCCTTGGGCAAATCCCAGCGATCGGGATGCCGCATCAGCAAAAAACGCCTCGGCGAATCTGACGAAAACAACAGGATTCCGGCAGCGGCGACTTTTGGGGTAATCTTTTTCATGCTGCGAGCGTGAGAGTGAAGCGGAGAGAAGCAAGCTGGCGGCAAGCAGATCGGCACATCACTGCAGGGGTGCCAAACATTGCAGGGGTGCCAAACAGGGTTCCTGGACCGCTACACTGACGCCTTACCGTTAGGAAAGGCACGACGCCGCACCGCAACACTCAAACCGTTTGGAAACCACGGAAACGTCTGATGAAAATCTACACGAAGACTGGCGATATGGGCAGCACCGGGTTATTCGGTGGCCCACGCGTATCCAAAGACGACGACCGGATCGAAGCCTATGGCACCGTCGACGAGCTGAATGCCGCACTAGGAATCGCACGAGCGGCGGATTTACCCGCTGACATCAGCGACCAGTTGTCGAACATTCAGAGTGAACTGTTTTCGATCGGCGCCGAACTGGCTACCCCCGACCCCGACGCATTCAGCATGCGGATCATTGGCGACGCTCACATCGCGCGGCTAGAACGCGAGATCGACGCCCACGAGGCGACGCTCGAGCCGTTGAAGCATTTCATTTTGCCGGCTGGTTCCGCTGCTGCGGCACACCTGCACCTGGCCCGGTCGATTTGTCGTCGCGCCGAACGTCGTGTTGTGACGTTGGTGCGTCGCCACGAGGTGAGCGTCAGCGAAGAATTGCTGGTCTACTTGAATCGGCTCGGCGATCTGCTGTTTGTGCTCAGCCGAGTCGTCAATTCGCGAGCCGGCGTGGATGAAGTGAAGTGGATCAAGCCAGTGGCGACCCCCTCAACGCCCGCCGATGCTGCGGCCCCCGCGAACTGAGGCTGACAAAATCGAGCGCTTGGCGGTAAAGCCCAAGTGATCTTTGGCAAATGATTTCCACCTGGTCGGCGGCTTGCCCGTTGGCCCGGGTTAACTCAAAATACAGGTCTAACGTCTGCCGGTCAGTCCGAGATTCATTATTTACCGTAAGGGTTAAACTACCGTGAAGAAAGTCGAAGCAATCGTCCGCCATTTCAAGCTGGAGGACGTCAAAAACGCCCTAACCGAGCACGGTATTCACGGCATGACGGTCAGCGAAGTCCGCGGATTTGGTCGTCAAAAGGGGCATACGGAAATTTATCGCGGCACCGAATATGCGATCGATTTTGTGCCCAAAGTCAAAATCGAAGTGATCTGCACCGACGAAAATCTGCAAACCGTGATCGATACGGTGTTGCAAACCGCACAAACCGGCCAAATCGGCGACGGCAAGTTGTTTGTCACCAATCTGGAAGATGCTATTCGAATTCGCACCGGCGAGCGCGGCGAAGACGCCCTATAGATTCGTTGGTGCCGCTGGGCTGCTGTTGGCACAGGTTCTGGCACAAACACGTTCTTAGTCGACGGGCATGTCTGAACCCTCCACGCCGCTAATCGAACCGGTTGTACTGCATGCTCGTCAACGCTTGCGTGACGGCAGGGAGAAAATCCGCAAACGCCACGACGAAGGAGCAACCGGACCGCAAATCTGCGCCCAAATTACCGAACTGTTTGATCGAGTCATTCTGGAAATCTGGAATGACATCGTCACCAAGCAAAACGCCCGCGAAACCGCGTCTCGACTCGCCTTGATCGCTCACGGCGGTTACGGACGCTGTGACATCGCTCCCTACAGCGATGTCGATTTGATGCTGGTGCCGACCCGCAGCGTAGCGAACGCGGTCCAACCGCTCGCTTCGGCACTTTCACGCGGCATTGTCGACGCTGGCATGCAACTCGGTTTTTCAGTCCGTTTCCCAGCCGAAGCTTGCAAGTTGGCTTGGAAAGACCCCGTGATTTTCTCGTCCCTGACCGAATCGCGGCTGCTGTGCGGCAGTTTCCACGTCTACGAAAGCTTCTTCGAAACGCTGCGCCACGGCACGATGCGGCGGCGAAATCAATTGATCGAATCGGTTCAGGAAGCCCGACGCGAAGAACGGGCCAAGTGGGGCGAAACCAATTACTTGCTGCGCCCGAACGTCAAACGCTCTCGGGGCGGACTTCGAGACCTGCAATTGATCCGCTGGATCGGTTTTGCCTGCGAAGGCGAAACCGAACTTGATCGTTTGGTCAAACTCGGCAGCCTTCCGGCCGGCGACTATACCCGCATTCGCCAGGCGCAAGCCTTCTTGTTGCGATTGAGAAATGAGCTGCATTTCGCCAATGGCCGCAGCCAAGATGTGCTCGATCGTCCGACACAAATGAAGATTGCCGAAAAGTGGGGCTATGAACCGCAAGAAGGGCGTTTGGCGGTCGAAATGTTCATGCAGGATTATTTTGAACATACCCGCAACGTCCGCTACGCATCCGCTTATGTCTACGCTGACGCGCGTCGATCGTCGCTGATTTCGCGAGTCTTCGAACGCGTGGTTTCCCGACGCGTCGACGAATCGATTCGCGTCGGCCCGTATCACGTTTGGGTCGTCGACCGATTCTTGCCATCCGTCGCCGGAAACCTGAGCGAAGTGTTGCGGTTGATGGACGTCGCCAATCGCTATTCTCGACGGATTTCCCACCGCACTTGGCAAGCGATCCGACTGGCCATGACCAACCGTCCGCCAGGCGAACCCGACGCCGCCGCGGTGCGTTCGTTCTTGTCGTTGATGGGTCGCCCAGGTCGCTTAGCAGAACTGATTCGTCAATTGCATGAATTGCGAGTGCTGGAACAATTCGTCCCGGCGATGAAGCGAGCCCGAGGGTTGTTGCAGTTCAACGAATACCATAAGTACACGGTCGATCGGCATTGCATTCGCGCCGTCGAAGCCGCCACGCAATTCGAATCGAAAGAAGGGCCAGCAAGAGAACGGTATCGACGTTTGGGCGACAAACTGATGTTGCACCTGTCGCTGTTGATCCACGACCTCGGCAAAGGTTTTGAAGAAGATCACAGCAATGTCGGAAAACGCATTGCCGCAGAAACGGCAGATGTTTTGGGATTGGACGAAGCCGCTTCGGAGACGCTGCAATGGTTGGTCCACAAACACCTCATCATGCACTATGCCGCCTTTCGTCACGACCTGAACGACCCACAGATCATCGCTAAGTTTGCTGACGATGTCGGCACGGTCGAACGCTTGGAACTGCTGACGCTGATGTCGCTGGCCGACCTGACAGCGGTCGGACCCGACGTATTGACCGACTGGAAAGAAGACTTAATCGAAGAACTTTATAGTCGTACAAAAGCCTATTTAGAAACCGGCAGATTGCCCGGTCAACTCAGCCCGCAAGCGATCCGCAAACGCGACGAAATCGAACAACTGTTAAGCTCGCGGTCGGTTTCCCCGCTCGCCCACGAACTGTTGCAACAGTTGCCTGAACCCGCGTTGCTGCGCCCAACGATTGAGTTTACTGCCAACCTACTCTGCGAAACGGTGGCTCCGTTGGCTGATGGCGGCACGGCACCAACGATCTGTCGCGGTCGGTTCGATGCTAGCCGAGGTGCGATCGAATACACCGTCGTGATGCAACCCAAAGCACAACCGATCGGTATCTTTGCTCGGGCCACCGCCGCGTTGGCCGCCTGCGGATTGTCGATTCTAAAAGCCGAAATCACAACGCTGCGCGATGATTGGATCTGGGACACCTTCTTAGTCGAAGACCAAGGTTCAACAGCGAACCAGGACGAGCATATACGCGAAACAGGTGAGCGAGTAGCTCGGATGATGACGTCTGGCAAACCGATCCCGTCGCAGCGGAAACTATGGTCATCAACGGTTCAATCCGAAGCGTCGAAAATCAAACTGCAACCCGCAGAAGTCAGTTTTGATAATGATACGATGGATTGCTATACGATCCTGCTCCTGTTCGCTTACGACCGCCCGGGCCTGCTTGCATCGATTTCATCCGTCCTAGCGAATCTCAAGATTGTCTTGCACTTCGCCAAAATCGATACCCACCTCGACCAAGCCGTCGACGTGTTTTACATCAGCGAACTTGACGGCACAAAGATAACCGCCGAAGAACGCCTGCAACAGATTCGAGGCGCTCTATTAGAAGCGGTCGACCACGTCAACGAGTAGAAGATACCCTCCCGCGCGCGCGGGAGATTGTCCTGCCCATTAAACCGACTCAATTCTACCCAATCGCTTAATTGGCCTCGGTTGCGGCAGTTTCAGCGGTGGATGCGGGTTTGGCCGGCGTGCCTTTTTCGGCTGCGATAACCGCTTCTTCTAATTCGCGAATCAACGTAGGGCTAATGTTTTTGACCAACATCTCGCGAGTCTGTGCAAACATCCTGTCAATCTTTGACTGTTCACCGCTGTTGCGGCCTTTCAATTGCAACAATTTGCGTCCCATGTCTCCAGCGATTTTTTCATAGGTTGGCTCATTGCGCAGCGATTCCAATAAATCCTTAGCCTCTTGTAACTGGCCAGCCTTCAATCGCATCCGAATTCTGGCTGCGAAAAGCTGGCGGATCGCCACTAAATCGACGATCGAGTTCTGGGTGCCGCGAATGTAAGCTTCGGCTCGCAATCGTTGGTCGTCACCGAACAGGTCAGCGACTTCCAATTCCGATTGGCCCGGCACGACGGGCAACCTCGCTAATACGGCGCCACCATTTTTGACATACAACAATCGCATCGCGAGATCTGACTTCGGTATGTCGATTCGTCCATCCCAATTGGTTCGGCCGACGAACTTCATTTCGGTTGACGATAACCCGCGTTCGTAAATCTCATAACCGACCAACGGCGCCGAAGGATTTCGTTGAACGTGCAAGCGGACGGTCGTCGAGCCGTCAAAAGGACGCACTCGCGTCGCTGTGCGGAAAGTACGTTTGTTTTGTCGGCCCTGCAATCCGCCTGCCTTGCCGGCGTGATAATCCATTTCAATTTTGGGGCCATTGACTTCTTTGACATGCAAAAAAGCCCAATCGAGCGGGCCGATCTGGATCGGATCGCCGTTGCGATCGTTCTTACGAGTCATCGGTACAAAAAAGTCATCCTTCGCGACGCTCGCCGGACTCTTTTCGGCAGTGATCAGACCATGGGCACGTACAAGACCCTTCGCGTTTTTTGCACCAGCGTCTTCGATGCGAATCAGCGGCGCGAAGACTTCGGTAATCGTCTGCCCCATCACACTGACTAACAACCTGGGACTAGCAACGGTCCTTTGATGAACCACCGAAAAGTTACGCATCAAACAATCAAGTTCAACGACGGAAACCGTCCACGGCAGACGTTCGGTCTCAACGTGGACGATAAACAATTTATCGGACGCTTCGATCGTTTCAGCAGCCAGATTATCGATCGGCAACGAAATCAGTTTCGCAGGTGGATCTTTCAGATCCTTGGCCATACCGCGATTGGTTATGATCGCTTCGACTGCCGGATCGGCCCACTTTTCAACAACCGCCAATGAGTCGCCTTCGACCGCTTCCAGCAATTTCGCGACGCCGCTGAGTCCTTCATTGCCAACTGCCTTACCCCGCTGGGTCACTTCGGCAATTCGACCGCTGGTCGCCAAACATTTTTTCACATAAGTGGCGACATCGCTAACGAACCGAATGCGTGGCGCATCGACATGATTGCGCTTGAGCGCGATCACCGGGTCGGCTGACGTGACCGAATCGTAAGTGATTTTGCCCAGGCCACGACTGGCCGCGGCGCGAACCGACAGCGGAGCATCGCTGATCGACAACCGCCAAATCGCCGCAAAATCGCGGTCCAAATATTCTGCCAATGGTTGGGACAATTGATCTGCGGTTACCCTCGAGTCGTCGCTGGCTATCCAGATTTGCACCCGATACGGCGAAAAATCCCAGGGAATTTCGGGTGCTGCCGCAGGTTCGGTTTCGACAACGGGCGAACCGGTCGCCGTATTGGCCGGGGGTGTTGACGCGTTGGCCGAGGGCGAAGAGACGGTCGCCGGAGGCGCGACTTGAGGCTCAACGGCCGATGGTGCAGATGGCGTCGAAACGTCATCACACCACGCCCGCTCGCTGATCCCGGATAGAAAAAGCGAAATCGCACACGCAGATGCAATCAGTCGGAATTGTTGAAAGAGTAGTAGATTTCGCATCGCTAAAAGTTCAACCGCCATCGTTCGACGTTCTGATACAGCGAGACAATGTCGCGGCCAACACCGACAACGTCGCGGCGATACGCGAAAGAGTCGACGATTTGCCAAAGTGGCATGATCGGTAATTCGTGGTTCACCGTAGCATGCAATTCTTGTAACCGGTCTCGCACATCACGCCATGTGTTTGCGGCTTCGACTTGACGAACACCAAGTCCCACAAACTGGTCGTTGCTGGCCGCCAAACCGTCTTGCCCAAGAATCCGGCGGGCGTCGATCGTCGGTTCCCAAACTGCCGCGACAACATAAACAACATCCGCGGTCCCCGCATCGGGCATCGCTTGACCGGGTGGCAGGTCGACCATCTCAACCTTCAAGTCCATCGCTTCCCATTGTGTTTTGATCGCTTCACAAGCGACGCGCGAAAGATCGTCGTTAGGCACCGCCAAACGAATTGGTTCCAGCGTCGGCGCCTTCTCCTTCTTCTTTTCCGCGACCGCCTCCATTTGCTTGGTTGCAAGGATGACCAACAGTTTGGCCAACTGAGGTTGGTAGGTTCGCGGAATCACCTGTTCGTTGTACGCATACGCCAGCGGATCGTTCGCTTCGATACCAGCCGGAAACGGGCCAGAAATCACGCGACAACCAGGTGCTTCTTGGTTCTCTAAAAGTTCGCCGCGCAAGATGTCTTGACGATCGATGCCATAAATCAATGCTCGTCGGAAATTACGATCGGCCAAGTAAGCGTGGTCCGAACAAGGAACCAGCATGTGGACCGTCGGCAACGGATAATTTTCGACGACAACCTGATTAGACCTTCGCAGTCGGTTAGCATCGCCGGGGTAAAGGTGATCAATCACATCGATGTCGCCCTTCAAGAGGCTGGAAACCGCAATGGCCGCCGTCTCCATTTTCAGTTCCACAATCTCCCGCGGTTGAGTCTCCACGGACGGTTCGCCGATCAGCTTGAAACGCGTTTCGCCCTGCTCTTTCATAATCCGATCGTAGACACCAGTCGGATCACCAGGTTTCATGCCCAGCATTTCGCCGTCGATACGAATCTGCAACAAGCTGGCCGGCAACACGTGCGGTTGCCGCATCATGCCGGTCAATTGCTGGGGCCCGCGCAGCGTCAATTGGCTGAGCGTCGCGGCCCAAGGGGCGCTAAAGCCCGGCGTTCCCGGTCGGGCCCGATCAGCCAACAGGTCGGCCAAGATTTGCGAAGTGAACTTGTCCAATGGTGGACGTAACTTTTGTGGCAACAACGACATGTCGAACTGCAATCGATCCGGTGACTGTTCGGAATCGCCCAAGATGAAGTCGTATTCGCCGCCTTCGGCCCCGGTACCACGCATTTCGAACAAGGTTCGATAGACCAAACGTCCGGCGCGGCGGGCCGGCCAATTTTCAATGCGCGTGGGGTCCAACTCGCTCGCTTCCTGCATCACACCGACACGAACCAATGGGTATTCCTTGGCGATCTCTCGCATCAGCTCCTTACCGCCCTCGACCGCCGGGTACAAAAAGAGGCTGTCCAGTGCCGCCTGTCGCGCAGTTCGCCAATCCTTCACGTCGCGCGCCGCAATCGCCACTTCCCGCCGCTGTTTGGCCATTTCTAAGAACGTGTTATCCCACTTTGCGATCGCCGCGACTTGGGTACCTGGATAATTCTTCTTCATCCGTGCCAATAACTGCTGTGCCTGCTCCAACTCCTTTCGGTCGACCATCCGCTGCATCAAGCTGTCGGTAACTTGGCTGATCACGTTGAAGACCAGTTCGGGTTTAAACGAAGGATCAAACCGTCGCAATTCCTCCAACATCGCCAAAGTCGGTTCCAGTTCGCCGGCGCGAAACCGACGCGCGGCGTCCTTGATCAGAAAATCGGCACGCAACGCTCGCAGCCCAGGGATCGTGGGATAATCTCTCAGCAGCACGGCCAAGAATGGATAAGCGCCGACAAAATCGCCTTGGTCGATCCGCGTCTTTGCCTCGCGCTGCAAACGGTCTTCCCACAAGTCGACTTTGGCGATGTCAGACCATTTGGCGGCAAATCGCTGGGCTTCCAGACCGACGACCGAAAACGACAGCGAACCGCTCGGACTGGTCGGCACCTTGCGATTGGGTAACGGCAAAGGGAACACCTTGACCCAGCCACCGCCCGCCTCGGGGGTAAAGAAAATCAAGTCGTAAGGCTCGATTTGCAACAGCATCAGACCATCGTCTTCGGGTTGCCCTTCGGTCGCATAAGTGGCCGTTTGTGCCGCCAGATCTCCACCGTTGATACAGCAAATCGCGATGCCAATCAGAAGCGGGAGCGTTAAGAGTCTTAGCCGATTCATGCTTGGGAAGAGACCGGAGTGTGAAGATAACTGGCGGTGGGCGAGAGGCGATGCGACGAGTTGCATTTCGTCACCTAGGGGACTGATTGTGGCGTTTCGATGATGTAAACGACACCCTCCATTCCAGGAACCAGCAATCGTTTTCCGACTGGCAACGGCGGAGCCGAAACGGGCTGGCTGAGGTCGGTTTGACCGATCAGTTGCCCCGCGGCGGGATCGATCGAAACGATCCAACCATCACGTCCGCAGAGGACCAATCTGTCGGACGTTTGTGCGAAGCCATCGACCATCGAGCCTGCTGGCAGAGCGATTTCAAACTTCGGTTCGCCCGCTCCATCAAAGGCTCGTAACTTTCCATCATCGGTTCGGATGAAGACCAGGTCGCCGACCACAAACGGCCCCCAATTTACGCGACCGTCCAGCAATCGCTTGGTCTTGGTGGCCAACGACCCGACGTCGAATGAAATAAGGAAANNGGCTGATGGCCCAGCGGAGGTCGCGAACAACGTTTCGCCAATGATTGTGCTGGGGCCCAGCAACGGCGACTCCAGCGTTTCCGATGCCAATTCGCGAACCTGCTCACCCACACGCAATCGATAAATCTTTTTACGATCATCAGCAACGATTACTTGATCCGGGTCCGATGGCAATGTCACCGGTTGCGACCACTTAACTGTGGTGTTGGGGCTGCTTGGCGGCTGGAATGGGGCTCCCAACTGGCTGCCGGTTTGCCAATTCATCAACACGATTCGCCCTGAATCCAACGGCAAAAGGAAACCACTGCCAGCGATCAAGCCAGACCCGCTAGGCTTGCCAGTTGGCAGAGCCATCGTGATCAGCCGTAATTTTTCCCGTTCCCGCGTCGAGTCATAGACACTCAGTTGNNCCGTCAGGCAACGACATCGTGATCAGCCGCAATTTCTCACGCGCACGAGTCGCATCGTAGATACTCAACTGACTGCCGGTTTCTTGGTTCAGCATCACAGCGCGATCCTTGTCCACCATTGCCGGATCTTCGAACCGCATTGCAACACCCGAACCGCCCGGATTTTCGATCGGCGCAGTTGTGGCCCCTTCGCTGAGCGCCGCACCATCCAATTCGAACAACGCCGCCTGAGCCGTCACGACATGAAACGACCTGCCGCCGGGTGCCGGAGTGATCATCGATACCGGCACCCCGACATCGGTTTGCCAATACGGTTTGCCGGTCTTGGGGTCGGCTGCGGTTACACGTACTCCCGATGTGCCACGCAAAACACGGGCATGAAACAGAGTATCTTGAATCACCTGCGGTCGTCCGATAAACGAATCACCTTCGTTGATCACCCACTCGCGAGAAACACGACCGGTGCTAACCTGTAACTCATAGCGTCCGATACGTGTACCGGTCACCCAGACCTGATTTTTGCCCACGGCAATCTGAGCATTCGTGGCTGCGTCATAGGATGCGACCTGTTCAGCCACCAAGCTGACTTGTTCGGCTGTCGCAGCCGTCTGTTCGATATCGTAAACGGCGATTTGAGCCCGGTCAGTCAACACGATCAAACGTCGGCCTAGAACAATCGTCGGCGGAACGGTCACATTGCCCACCAAGCGAAACGGCTGCTGTGCCACAGTCAGCTTCTCGCCCGCTTGGTCAACCTTCAAAACATGCATCAACGCATAATCGGCACCCGCATTTTCGAACACAAAGACGTGGCCACCGTCGCCACCTTGCAACGCAACAGGCGGTACCGCAACGGTCCCCGGTGCGTGGCCGAGGTAGTAACTTTCGACACACTTTCCGTTTCGCTTATCAAGAACGTAAAGGTTGCTGTGATTGCCCGGCAAATAAAGCCTTCCTGGGCGATCGTTGACGCCAGGACTCTGCTCCAATGGTTGAGGAATCTCCGTCGCCCAACGAGCGTCACCCGTTTCGGCGTCGATCGAAATCACACGTCCGGTTTCTGTCGACACATAGATTTCGTCACGATTGGAAACCGGCTGGCTGAACGGTTCGCCGATCGCAGCTCGCCACAGCACCCGCCCCGATGCACTCTCGCTGCGTTTGATTTCCAGTTCGTCCGCATCGCTGAGCAACACGCCGGCGCGGCCGCCCTCGTCGATCGACACCGGTTCGTGACTTTGGCCATAACCGACATAACGACGCCACAGCATTTTTCCATCGACCGCCGAGAAAGCCAAAATCGACCCGTGGGCACGAACATAGATGACTTCATCGCTCAAACCAGCGGCTTGGCCATCAATCCGATTGGTCAGAACGACGTTCTTCACCGCGTCGGACGCTAAGTCGCTGGTTTCGACAGACGGCAAACGCGTCGCAGTCTTGACGAGCGTCTGCTGGATTCCGCTGGCCGAACGCACCAATTCGACGATTCGCGGGTTGGTCCTCAGCTCCGGGAACTCACGCAGCAACGTCATACGAACGTCATACGCCGCCTTGGTTTCCTTGTCCGCCAATGCCTTTTCCATCGCCGCGACCGATTCATCCAGTCGCAAATTACGATCGATGTCCCGCTGTACCCGAGCGCGCGATTCGGCGATCCCCAGCAATTGAGCGGACAAAGATTGCCGCGCCGAAGCGGTCACGTACATCGGATTTTCGGTCATGCGGATTTGGCGATCAAGCTCCCCTAGCAATCGCTGCTTTTCCGTCGTCTCGGGCACCGCAGCAGCCTCTTTGGCGATGTTGCCCGCAATCGTCACCAATAGCGCCGCTAGGTTGTTTCGCTCCTCATCCAACCCCCCTTCGTTTTCAATCGTCGGCAACAATTCCTCGGCTGCATCGACTGCCTTTACCGGGTCGGTGTATTGCGAAATCAAATACAGCTTGGACATCGTCAATCGCGTGCGGGCGACCGATGAATGCGGGTTCGTTTGGCCAAACGACTCCAAAAAAGATGCAAACTCCTTTTCGGCCCCCATGTAATTTTGCTGGTCGTAAGTCGTGTTCGCTTTCGCGATGAATTCGTCTGCATTCCCTTTACTAAGCACGAAATAGAGCAGACCGCCGAACAGCGACAGCAGGACGACAATGCCGGCAACACCATAGATTTTGAACGAATCCCAAACGCTCTTGGTTTCGTCACGTTTCTTTTTCGTCAGGTTTACTTTCTTAGGCCCGTCACCACGGGAACGCCGCGATTCACCCCCGGCCGCTTCGATAGAGTCTTCTTCTGCGACCGCTTCGGCATACACCGGTTGGGCTTCTTCGATCGCTTCGGCTTCGACAACTTCTTCCACTTCTTCTGCGACCTCAACCACGTCAGCGTCGACGACACCATCGGCCAGATCGAGATCGTCGACCGCTTCGGCTTCGACGACTTCATCGTCCGCGGCGTCGGCTTGCTGCGGGTATTCTTCGTTGCGTAACTCGCCGATTAACTTGGTCGCTTGAAAGCGAGTCAGTTGACCGTTTTCGACCAACAGTTGCGCGATCTTTTCAGGCGTCACTCGGGCGCCACTTTGTGACAACTGCTCGCGAAGCGCTTCGATGATTTCTTGGTCCAGCAAACCGAGTCGTTCGAGCCGGTCAAGCAGATCGTTGGCAAGCATATTTGGGTTTAAATTAAATGAACAAAAGGGCGTTTTATCAGCGGTCAGTTTAGATTTCGCAGCGATTGAATCTGCAACGAAGCCTAATCAAAGCCATCGACTTGAGTGATTTTTACTTCGGCAAAACTGCAAATCGCTCCAGCGTCCATGCAATCGACCAAGTACCGCAACTTGGCCTCCTCGTGGACCTCGATCGACAACGTCACAGCACCACTGAACGGCGCCATGGCTTCCCGAAGAGCCGAGATCAGGTTCTGTTTCCCGGGTGTTTCTCGCTCCCAGTCGGACGCCATCACCAAAAATGATCCGAACTCGTCGATCTGAACCGTCACCATATCCGGCTCCTCCTCCGGTTCTTCCTGCGGCGCCGAACTCGGCAAATCGCTCTGCTGGCGCGGCATCGACATCGATTTTTGAAGGCTAAATGAAGCGGTCACCATGAAGAAAATCAGCAACAAAAATGTGACGTCGACCATCGGCGTCATGTCCAGCTCATCTTCCTTACGCTTGGTACGCTTGGGTGGATCATCATCTCCGTCTTCTGCTTGCATCGAAGGCGGCAGTGTCGGCATGTCGGTCGCATGATGATGGCCGGGCGAGTCGAATACCGGGTCATGCGCGAACTCGACCCGTTCCGAACCGGTAGGCTCCAAAGCTTCAACTTCGACCGCTTCCACCGTTTCAACAACGACATCGTCGCTACGGACCGCTTCGACTTCGATAGCGCCAGCGTCCAAAACCGCAGCAGCCACAACGCTTGAAGGTTGAGCCTCTGGAACTTGGATCACCGCATCACAATGCTGGCAACGCACCCGCCGACCGGACATCCGGTCGTTCAAGTGCAGGTCACCACCGCAGGCTTTGCAAGTTACATGGATCGTCATGGCGGCCACCCTCCGAAAACTTATTCTTCTTTGACCGCGATGTAGGTTTTGTCGAGGTCTTCGAACGCATCACCGATGATTTTTTGAATCTTCGTTACTTCCAAAACGTTCACATCCTCATCGCCCAAAATCATCACCTGCTGTTTACCGCGGTCGAGCTCGTCGGTCACATACTCAACGATTTCCGCGATCTGCAATTCCTCGTCCTTGCTGAACTCTTTGCCCGAAACATCTGTCACGATTGCCCCGCTGGCACCACCGGGGGCGATAAAAATCACGGCAGAGTCCTTTGCCGAAACGCTTTGCCCGGCAACCGCCTTGGGAATTCGCCCGGTTTGAGTCGGGTCCATTTTGGAGGCCACAACGAAGAAGATTAGCAACAAAAAAGTGATGTCGATCATCGGCGTGATGTCCATTTCCTCTTCGTCTTTGCGACCGCCGGACATCCGCACCGGATCTTCATCTTCCTCTTCGATATCGTCAACAACTTGGCTCATTTCATGCTCTGGCAATTTCACTGTTTATCTGGCCGAGATTCTGCACGGCAGCACCTGATCACGATTGGCGATAAGCGCCCGCGGGTTCGGCTTTCGTGCCTGCGCCGACCGAGTTGCCGCTGGTCGATTTTCCTTGGCCCGGTGCTGGCGTTTTTGCCAATCCGGTTTTGAAAGCTTCAAAGAATCGTGTCAGTCCCGAACCGACCAAGTCTTCCATCTTGCTGATTCGAATGTTGACCGACGCGACCAAAATCATCAGCGGAATGGCGATTGCCAGGCCACATGCGGTGGTGACCAGAGCGACTTGAATATCGCCTGCCAACAGAGAAGGTTCGACCGATTCAGCAGTCGCCAACGTTTTGAACGCACCCATCATACCAAACACCGTTCCGAAAAGACCGACCATCGGAGCGGTCTTGATGCAGGTGCCAACCCAACTGAGTCGATACTCCAAGTCGCTTAAAACGTCTCGCTGGAAACGGTCCAACATCACTTGCCGCGCCCGCTTGTAGCCGAGTTTGCGGTTTGCGATCGCCAGATCAACCATTTGCGGAATCGCCCGAACGTCGCCATCGATGTATTCCGTTGCAGCGTCAAAATCACCCGCCAGAACATATTCCTCGACGTCATCCAGAAAAGCGTCTTGAGCGTCTTCACTCTTGAATCGTTTCTGTGACACNNCGCGACCAAACGATGACGATGCAGTAAATCCCCCAAAGCGCGATCGTGGCCAAAACCCCGTAGGTGGAGTTGGAGATGATTTCGTAGAGCGAGGTCTCAGCGAGCAGCATGAGCGGTCATTCTTGTGTGGAAAAGGAAACGGAAAAACCGATATGTCGAGCGATCAGTCGATCATTTTGATCACTCGCCGTCTGGGCAGGTCCCTATAGTAACGAAAAAGACAAAAGCGACGACGGCCAAGTGACGTTAGGGGCCGATTTTGCGATGTAATTCATGCTAGGGATTACCTATTCTTAGGCATACGATAACGTTGGTCCAGCACCACAAAAGCGTA
>DNWZ01000255.1 GCA_003506095.1 Planctomycetaceae bacterium
CACTAACAACGATCATGGACAAAACGTCGTTAGCGAAAACAATATTCACCGATGTATTGGCCGGCCACGGATTCCCGGGCTTGGCAGCTCTCAGACTGAAACCTGCCGGCCGTTGTGTGCGAATGCAATGTCCGCTCGGTTGGACGCTGTTAATGGGTTGGCTGCGTGTTTAAGCCACAATTGGTGTTGCCATTAAAGTAGTGCTCGGACTGGCGTCGCTGGTACTGCCTGGCCCAGCATCCATATGTTGCAAAAGCAAGATACGGAGTCTTGCTGTTTGCGTAAACGGCTAGCTCGCTCTGTGCTTAAAGCCATGTTAGGAGCTCGCGTCCCAGCCATCAGCGAGGTGTGCGATTGTCGCCCTGGAGATGCCTGACTAGCAAGCATGTCGATCGCTGAGACGCGATATCATAGCGATCTGGCTCTCTGCATCCTGCAGCGTCGCGAATGTTGCGACACCGCGGCAAAGCGAATGTGCGACAAGCCACTGCTGGCTGCACGGTCCAGGCACGAGAGGCGTTCTGGATAGCAATGCCGAACCGTGGGAATCGCGGTGGCTGATTTCCCATGTGTCATCGGGAAAGGCCTTGGCGAAAAACTCGGCGTGGCACGATTCAAACGGTGACACAGGAGGCCGACGAGCCGCACATGGACCCGATACATTGCTCGCGTTTCATCGCTATCGCTGGCGATCACCAAAATCGTTGTGCACGAGAAATTTTATGCGTCAAAGCTTGTTCACATCAGCAATTGAAGGCGGGGCCCGGATGTAGCCGAACCTAAATTGGCTTCGCCGTCCGCCGATCGCATCACATGACAAACGAAGAGACCGGCAAGCCCACCGGCAACCGTCCCGGCGTCTCTATCGGTTGAGATGCGCCGTGGTTTGTCGCCCAAGTCAGCTACCACGTGCCCGGAGCCGGAGCCAACGAGGACATCCGCGACGCACTTGGCGTCGCTCTGGCAGAACGGTATCGCGAATGCCGGTGCGGACAGCGATGCACTCATGGGTAAGCTGCGGGAACGCAATGCGGCAGGCGTCCACTTCAGCGGCCGAGGGTTGCGTGAGCATGGGGCAGGATTGGCAGTAAAGGTGCTTCCTTGGCTCGATCAACAATGGGCCGAACCGCGTAACAGCCATGGCGTTAAGCGGTATTATTGCTTACTGCGATTGCTCATGATCGAATCGATTTAGTCATTTCAGACGCTATACCCCTGAGTTGTTCCACATTGAG
Source organism: Planctomycetaceae bacterium (assembly GCA_003506095.1). GTDB lineage: Bacteria > Planctomycetota > Planctomycetia > Pirellulales > Pirellulaceae > UBA6163. The sequence goes on from DNWZ01000255.1 coordinate 1,236, forward strand.
TTTTTCCTCCATACATCGGTTCAAAAGCGCACGTCGCGACTCAGGATCGCCAAAGCGAGCCAAAATCTCGAGATGATTCCACGTGATACGCCAACCCAGTGCGGACTCACGTTTGTTGAACTCGACAATGTCGGCGAACATGTCGTCGTTTACATAGATCGCAACCGATAAGTATGCCCGCGGGTTTTGTCCCAGGGAGAACAAGATGCGTGCTACTTGATCGAACGAAAGGTGGCCATACTTGCCTCTTTGCTCATCAAACATTCTAAACTGTTGAGCCCACTTGTACCGAGCTAGGAGTTCGGCGTCGGCCAGTTGATTTGCCTCCGTTACCAATCGCTCTGCTATCTCCTGTGATTCAAGAGAAACTTCCTCAAGGATTCGCTCACGGCTAACGCCGTTAACATCGTATTCCATCCGAAGTCGCTCTGCCTTTGAAACCATTTTCACAATCTCCTGTTATACGGTGGCCATCGGGTCGACACAGTGATGCTCACCATGGGATGTACCTTCGTGGAATGTGCGACCTCATGTTAGCCTAGTGGCAGTTTGCAGAAGTCAAAATTTGTGATTGTGGTCAGCCCGGCAAGGCGTAGCGACTGTCGCCTATGATCAGTATCGGCTTACCTCACCGGATTAGCCTAAACGCCACTACTCGCTGCAATCGGCAATGGCTGACCGCCGAGTTGCATTCCATGTAACTCGGGACTGAGCGTAGTCGCTGCTTGCTATCATGTCGTATCTTTGTTGTTGGCAAATCGACACAACCTAGCTGACCGAGGACGCGTCCTCGGCACGGCGCTTCGCAAAGACGGTAATCGGTTTTGATGACAATTAGCCCATAGCTTGCGACAAACGAACTGCCGGCGGTAGCGACCACCGGAATTTGGCGGTAGGACTGGAAAGTTAAACGGGCGGACGAACTTGATACAACAAGCCCGCCGCCCGTCTAGCGAATGCTCCGTCAGTTACTTCTGTCGTTCGCTTTAGGTCGTGACAGGCTGGTTGTCGACTTCGTGACTTTTGTTCGCCTCCACTTTCTGGTTTGACGTTTTTGCTGCATCGACCAAGCGTATCAATCGTTCAACACTTAGCCTTGCATTCATGCATTGGGTCAGGATGGATCGCTGCGATTCTGGCTCGGAGCATTCGGACAATGCGACCACGTGATCCCAGGTTATGCGATAGTCGCCAGCCTGCTCACCTTCATTGTACTCAAGAATGTCGGAAAACATCTGTTCGTCGATGTAAACCATTACTCTCAGGTACGAAAGACCTTTTTGTCCAAAGCACGTCAGGAGATCCATCAGATGTGCGCACCCCCGTTTGCCATGCTCTTCATACTGTTCGTCGACCATTCCTAATTCCTGGGCACGCCTGTAGCGAATCCGCAGAATTGAGTCGATTAGTTCGTGTTCCTCACGTAGCCAGCGTCTTGCAACTTTTCGTGTGCATTTCCGCATTTTGTCGAGAACACGGTCCCGACTGGCACCATCACCCGTTGGAAGCTGGTATTTCTTACTCATTTTTTTCCCTACACCGAAATGACTGCCGGGTCGCATGGCGAGACTCGTCAATGAATATCTCTGAAACCATACAACCGCGAAGTGAGCATAGTGGCAATATATCGAAGTCCAAAAATGTGTTTTTGGTCAGCCCGGCACTAACGCTGCAACGCTCAGCAGAAGATGAAACTTGCCTGCAGCTACCTCAGCCATAGTCGGATTAAAAAGCTGTTAGTCCGAGTTGCTATAGCTGTGCGTAGCGATAGATTTCACTGGCCTAAGGCACAGATAACCTCTGCGGCAAGTCAGGGCTAAACTGCTTCGATGATACAAACGGTATTCGCCTACGATTTGGTAAGTTGACGCCGTAATCAGCAAGTGACTACGGGCCATTTGATCCACGATCGACCAGACAGTAATCGCCAAGTTAAACCGTATGTCGTCATCTATCTCTCGAAAGATGACGGTTCAGCAAACGCTTTGTTCCGGCTTGCAATACCGAGTCCGGGCAACTGCTTGGGTTAGCCGTTACCCACTTCAGTTGTTGACGCAGACGGGCCGTTCGCTGCTACAGCTTTTAGCGACTGTTTCCAAACCAACTTTTTTGGGCTTGTCCCGCCCTTTTTCTGCGCTGTCGACCCTGGCGCCGACCCTGGCGCCGGCTTGCGCGCTGGCGACGATTTTCCGGGCTGTGGTCTTTCGCTTTGCTGAGCTTGTCCGGCAGGCGGTTTGGTAACCGGCCTCTTATCTTGGGGCTGGTGTGACACCGTTGCCAGCTGCTGTTTCGCAGGTTCTGATGAGCTCACGGACGATTGAGGAGCTTTGGCGCGCGACTTGGCAACCGCTGAATTAGTGGTGACAGATGGCTTTGGCGCCCCCTGCTTCACGACCGGAGGCTTCGGCTGAGTCTCGGGGGCGATCCCCTCCTCACTAGAGTCGCGGTATTCGAATTCCTCATCCTCAACCGCTTCTTCCCCATTCACCGCAAGATCATCGAAGCCGCTATCAACAGAATCAGCATCGGCCATTTGTTCGGAGGGATCGAGAAGTGAATCAACACTTTCTTCCGCTATCTCACATCCGTAATTGTCTAAATGTATTTGCCGGCTTTGCAGATCCTGGATGGCACTGGTGTACATCCTAATTGCACTACTCATTGCCTCGATGCAGGCCGATGCACTCTTGCTAGCCATTTTACAGGCTTCAATCGCCTCATCGATCTCATTGCGGCGGAGATCCGTCAAGCGTTCTGTGGACAAACTTGCTTCCAGCTTGCCTGCCTGGCCGGACAGCTTTTCCGTCTGTTTTGCCAAACGCATAACGGTCGATTTAACCCCACCTTCGCGGCGTTTCACTGTCGTGCCGGCTGGGTCTGACTTGGTGGCTTCGGAAGCTAATGCACTGAGCTGCCGTACGCTAAGTTTGCCATCCATACAATGCGTCAACTGTTCTCGACGCAATCCATCGTCGCTCAGTCGTGACAGGATCCCGAGGTGACTCCACGTGATCCGAAAATCCCGCGCAGTCTTACTCTTGTTGAAGTTGACAACTTTTTTGTACATGCCCGAGTCAATATGATCTGCGATTCGATCGTAAACTGTGTGGTCTTGCCCCATGTGTTTCAAGATTTCTTTCAACTTCTTGTAAGCTTCGGCACCATATTCCTTTTCTTGCTCACGGACTAATTTTAAATCTTGAGCCCATTTGTATCGAACCTTCAACTCTTCTTCACCGAGCCGGCATTCGTCGCTTACCCATCGTTTCGCAATCTCCTTCGCTTCGAACTGCATTTCCTCAATAACACGGGCGAGGGCTGCACCGTCACCATCCGTTGTCGAATCGTCATTTTGTAAAGCTGCATTCATATCAAATCATCCAGTGTTGTAATGACAACCGGGTCGACATCATGACGCTCACCACGAGCTGTCATTTAAAAGAATGTACGACCTCAAGGCGATCATAGTGCGAAACAATAAAAAGCCAAATGTGTGTTTTTCGCTAGCTCAGCAACGCACGCACATGTTCGCCGATGGCCGGCGAATGAACGTGGTTACCGAATTCGCGGAAGCGAAACCGATGGAGTTAATAGCCACTCGCGAACGATACAAAACAGCAGGACCAAGTCTAGATCCGCTGCCAGTCTAGAAAGGTCATCCATTGATCGAGTCCTTCGCGTTACCGAATGCAAGTCGGTAGTTTGTGAGGTCGCCAACGATAAGCGGAATATCGCTTGCACGGAAATTGATAACGTGTGGCACTACGGTTTCCTTTCTTGAGACGGTGATTCGTAACTTGTTAATCAACCCAGTGCCCTGCACGGTGTGGGTGAACTGCATACTCATCTTGTCCTGACCTGGCGTAATGTCCAAAAACGTCTGCACTGATTAAGCCGCAATAAAGATCCGGAGGAACAGCGTCGGAATCGTTCGCTGCTTACAAGGTCGGTTCAGTACTCGCCAATTGCGAGTTGCGGTTGCCGTGTACTTCGCTGGACGCCGACAAATCCCTCCATATCGGCGTCCGCTGTTAACCATGTAGCCGGACTGGACTTGGCGGTTGAAACCACTTACTGGCCTCCGATTGCCGAAGCACTGCGAAGCTGCGGCAGGCAGCCTTGACGATCGTTATCCGAAGTAACATCGTGTCGGCTGCGCTGTCTGGCCAGGCGTCTTTTCTCGTAAGCTTCAATCGCTCGTTCGTAACGCCGCAGCGACTTAGTCGCCATCGATTCCCAGAACTTAGCATCGGAATGGTTTTCTGGTGCACGGCTCATCGACATGTGGCACCGAAAGTAGTCGAGCCGGAGAAGCAGAAGTTTTTCTGCCTCCAGGCGTTCGATGGGACATGACTGGCTGTCACCCAGGAACCGAACGATGTCATTTTGAATCGCAGTCTCGATCGTCTGGCGAATTGATTGTGAGTCACCGGCCAAGAGGCTGACGATCTGCTCCTTGATGACGCTAAGGAAATCTGTCATTTGTTGAACCAGTTGCGGGTTCTCCGTGAGTATTTGCCGAAATTGTCGCAAGGCATTCGCATCGCCTTTGTCAACCTTTTTCCAAAGCTTTTCGAACGACGTTCTGGTGTCTTTGGTGGGCGCGGGTGTTACCGTCGGACTAGCTGCGTCGCAACCTTCAAAGGTGCCGCTGCTTAATCCCAGGTCGACGTTGCGGACTTGGGGCAGCCCCGCTTCGTCGTAGCATTCGCGAATCCAGCCAAGCACATCTTCGCGTGTGAAGATGTTTTCGATGCACGGTTGCGCGGCATTGCAATCGTCACGTTCCTGCTTTCGCGCAGCCTTTGCCATCTTGTTCTTGGCAGATACCGACCCGTCGTACGACTGCACCAAAGCCACATCCGGTTGGTCACTTGGTCCGATGTAGCGATTGACGACTTTTCCATTCTTCCGATGGTTGTCGTAGGTGTACTTTTTCCGAGTTCGCTTGCGGCTTTCTTCTTTCATCGTGAATCCTGCTTGTGCTACGGGTTGGAAATTGAGGGGGACTAGGCACGTCTTGTGTTACGCCTTTGCGCCGACGGTTGCTCTGTTTGGTTGGTCTGCAGTGACGGCTCGGATGAGGCAACATCTAATTCATGTTTGACGGATCTCCAATGCAGCTTTACCAGTGATGGAATCGATTGGAACTCATTCTGTGAACTCTTCTGCATCGACCGTTCTATGGCCATCAACGCGTTAGCGCTATAAGCACCGCGTTCACCGGCAATTCGAGCCTTGACCATGTTGTCGATTTTCATTCGAACGATCCCCTGTTCCGTTGATTGATCGAAGGGCTCACCGAGATGCCTCAGGTAATCGATGCAGGCTTGGGCCACGATGCGGCCGCCGTTGTAAGCTAATGCCAGCATTTCGGTTCTCAGCGGGCGGCCCATCGCCCCATATGGCTTTTCAATCGCCGCAGGCATGATGGCGTCCTTCGCGGTCAGCATGTCACGAACGTCAAAGAAACAGTCTTCGAAGCACTCAATCGATGCTAGGCTGCGTCCTGTTTCATCCGAGACCTCCTGATTGCTGAACTTTGCCAGTATCATCAGTTCGACGATTATCCGATCGACCGGGTGTTTCCAGATTGCTATTGCCTCTTCCAGCTTTATCACATTTTCGGCGTAGGCGTCTGGGAGTACCGACTCGGAGTCCAAGTTTCCGTCATTGATCTGAAGGTATGTCTGTAGCAAGTGGATATGCGGGTCACTGGGGATCTCTTTCGATCGGTTTCGATGACGGTTGACGGCCCTCTTGAGCCGCCAGTCAACTCCGTCAAAAAGTCGGCGCTTCACATAGTGTTTCTCATATTCAGCGGGCGTTAGCATTGCGGCTCTCTGGGCGGGAACGGGGCGAACGGTATGGTTGATTGTCTGGTCCGAAACGAAGCATCAGGCGGCTGGTAAAGTCTGCTTGGTCTGCAGGCCGTTACCGGCCAGTGTGGTATCTGCTGGTTGAAGATGGCGTATTTGAGAATCCGTCAACCGCTGACGCCCGCACTGGACCGGTATAAAAATCGCGGGCCACAAGCTGGCAAACGCGACGCTATGCCCAGGCTTATGTCCCAGCCCGCTAATCGACTGCGATGCACTTCACCGCTGCGACGGCGTTTCGTTCCGCCTCTTCACGGCTAAAGTACCGCAATGGTCGCTCACCAACTTCGATTACGAGCGACCATACATCACCGCACTTCGACACTAAAATCACACCAGAGAAGTTGGCGTGTGCGACGATCGTTTCAGTGCCTGTTCTGAGTAGGGAGATATTGTGTTCGCATCGCGTAATGAAGAAGCTGGCACGCTTGTGATTGCGATTTACTGTCTTGGCAGCGGCTCTACCCGCTTTCGTCGGGACACACCCGAATCGTTTCAGAAACTCATCGGGTGCAAGCGGCGTAAGTAACTCCTGTATTGATTTAGCAGCAACTCCGATTGATGGTGGCTGGCACGTAGGCTGTTTGCGCAGTCGCTTGAGGGCACAGGCGGCCTTCGGCGACAATACTTGAACTGGTGGACGCTCTGTTGATTTTGTTGGTTGATTCACGATCAAACTCCTGGAGGTTGAGAAGGGGACGATGTTGCAATGGGTAATCGAACTGCTCGTGATGGAAAAGGTACGTTTCCACGCTGAGTGATCGTCTGAGTCAGGCGATAGACCGATTCTTGCATTCTTTGCGATGATTGCCAAAAACATGATGCCGGTTCGCTGCGCACTGCTCTGCGCTGCATAACGGCAGTACATCGTTCGCATCCCAGGGCCACCCGAACTTTCAGTAACTGGGCATTTAACGGAAACCTGGCGTCCCGACGTGGCGGTGCAACCGCGGCTCTGTGCCGAGGACGCGTCCTCGGCAAATGACTGGTTCTTATCCAGCGGTTGGTATCGATTGGGCTTACGGAACGTTGTACGTTCGATGTGTCATCACTATCGCATTCCCCATGCTGTCCACCTATGCGAGTTTTTTTGAACCTGCAGCCTGCCCGTGGCGTGCGTTCAATTTCGGAAACAGGAAGTCGTTGTCGATCCTTTGTTGTATGTCGAGCCGACTGTGCCAACTCCTACGTTATCGATCGCGTACGACGGTGAATGAGTCATGCTACGACTTTGGCTGCTGGTGGATCATCAACCGGTGCGAAATTTAACACCATCCACGATGGGCTGGCTCATGGCAGGGGATGAGCCGAGGCTTGGCTTAAAAACGTAAATAAGGATTCCGTCTGTCTGGGGCACTGCAAGCCCGTCGGCTTGCAAGATGGAACGCTTCCACGCTTCAGGCCATAAGATGACGCTGTTGCGAGAGAATCCGGCTGACGCATCACTTTACAAGGCCTGTGATCGGATCGTCATTTCTGGCTTTCCTTACGGGCGGTGAGCTCCCAGGAGTATGTGATCGCAAGTTCTTCGCTTTCGTCAAGCAGTGCTGGAGATTGCGATCAACGACCGCACTGTTCGCGATATAACTAACGCAATCGGAGTCGGGCTGGCCGTTTCGGTTGCCAATCTGACCGCTTGCAATGGGCCGTTTTGGATAGCAACCGTGATTGGGGCGTTGTTCTCATTGCGTCACGCAACACTTTAGCTCTGCGACTGTGACGCCTACTGTCTGTCGCTGGGCAATATCAATGCGAGAGTCGACTTAGCCGACGCCTCTGGTCTGCGCGCCCATGATTACTGACGGGGACAAACCCTCGGTAATCAAACAAGAGTGCAGGGTTGGAGCGAACCGTTACTGCGGATGGCACAACTGGCGAGGCTTCAAATGCACAGGACCGAGTGTTGCTGCAGAATATTCTCGCCAAAGGGCTGCTTGAGGCTTCGATGGAGCCGCGTGAAGGCGCACTAACGCTACACCGCTTTGCAGCTGCTCTGATTGTACTCAGCGAATACGTGGCGGCACGGAACTATCGTTCGCGTCTGATACGAACGGCTTTTCAGGCAGGCCGTAGTCTCCGACGATCTCGGGTGAAAGACTTGCAGCAAACAACGTGCGGTTAGGTGACTATTCGGTCATGCGTGTAGCTGGATTGCCAAGCTCTTAAGCTTAACGGACTCGGGAGCGGCTGTACCGAGTGTGTCCGGCGTATCGATCATCGCAAGACCGTGGTATGCGTTGCGGCCAAGGCTTAGCGTAGACCGACTGGACGGCGGTGCTTCTTGTAGGGTGAATAAGTTGATCCACAGCAGCATAGAGGTCGCAGCGTCGTCTCTGGTGCCGTGGTCGCACCACTGCGAACGAGGACGCTTGCTTGCCGTATTGGGCCCCTGCCCGTTGCCGCAGGGCTTTCCAATGAGTTTGGAAATGTAAGGCTCGCTGGTGTTGTAACCAGTGGTGCTGCGCGACGGTGTGCTGGGTGCGGGCGGTTGGTGCGGCGGATGATCTGATAGATGACGGTGCGACTGATGGGATGCACGTGGCCGTTTGACCGAGGACGCGTCCTCGGTCAGAAAAGGGGTTAGCGTTGAACGCCATTGTCGGTGGTGTTGTCTGTCGCCGCGGAGAACACGTTGGACGGTTCGGTAAGTTAAGCCGTGGGTGTCGCTGAACTGTTTGAGTTGCGTGATGTGATGTTGTTGCCCGTCTGGGCTCACAGCAATATACCGCTTTGGTTTGCTGTCGTCGCGGGGCCAGCTATGCAAGGATTCGACTCGGCCAGTGACGAGCCCTTGAATGGACGGGTAGACCAGTTGATGGTCGCGGCAGAACTTCGCTAGGTTGCTGATGTCGGCAAAGACTTCTCCTGTGGGTGAGTGGAGAGTGAACCGTTTGAGCGGGCTGTTGGGGCGTTTCCAACCAAGACATGTTTTGACTTCGTCACGGAGCACGCGGAGAGAGTGCTCTGCTGGCAGGCCATACTGGCGAGCGAACTCTCTGCGCATCGTCACAGTAAACAGTTGGCCTACAGGCGACGAACAACGATCGGAGTGGCTTGTGCTCGTAGCGTTTCCTGCAGTTTGTGTTTAGCCGTCTGAGTCTTGGTACGTCCGGCTGCAGCGACTCGTATGCGTTGCCGTGTGGTGCCTGCGATGGGGCTGATGCCACCGCCGGTTATGAATCGGTTGAGCGGTTGCCCATCGCTAGCGGATATAGGCCACGTGCTGACTTGAATGAGGCATAGAGATATGTTCGACAAGTGACACGATTCACGGTTGGAGGCAATGTCAGGTGGACAGTCAGGTGAGGTGGCTTACAAACGCAATTTAGGAAGACGGTTCACTTCGGTAGGGCACTGGGTCGGGTTGCGACACGGGCGAGGCGTCGAGTTTGGCGACAGTTAAGTAAGCCATCGTCGCAATGATATCGGTTCTCGTATTGAGGGCTGTGTGAATGGCCAACGCGAAACTGGAGTCAGGGGTAGGCCGGATTGGCTTGCGTCGTACATCACTGTGATTGTGGCCCCGGTAGAAGGGACTGCAATGTCATCTAGCGTTACACGACCTACAGGGACGCTGGCCGCGGCGCATTGAGCGACAATGGTGGGCGGTGTAGTGCGAGTAGAGGCGTGGTGACGGTCGCAGGGATCGCTGTTTTAGTCTGGTTCCTGGCCACAAACGGTGATAGGTGGCTGGAGTGCTGATAGTTGATGTTGGTCTGGTCGAACTGTCTCGGAAGTCTGTACGCCACTTGTTGCATCACTGGACGGATAGCCGGGGACGGATCCTCGGTTGAAGCTGTATCGGGTCTTCTCCAGCGTTAGATGCTGCGCTGTGGATGATACGACCCTTCGCTCACGAAGTTTCATGGAACCGTTGCATCTAGGTTGGCGAGTGATGTCGAGTTGTCGCGGTCGATGTTGATTTGCTGAATGAGCATCGCCAACCGCTTGGGATTGAGATTTTGACTTTCAGCTATTTCGAGCAGAACTCTGCAAGCATTTGTGTTGTACGTGATTCTTTGGGTGATTGTTGCAGTGGATGGAACGAGTATGGTTGCCTCGTTTTCGAGAGTACTTTCCAATATTCCGGCCTTATCCAGTCTGTCTCGCTCTTCCTCACCGGCATACGGCCAGATCTTTAGCATTGGCCACTCCTCCATCGGTTCAATCGCTTCGAGCAATGCCAAGATGTGTTTCCACGTTGTATGGTCAGACAGGCTCGTTGAAATCATGTCGAGGATCGAGGGTTTAAAGAACCAGACCGGAGTAGCGTGCAGGTTGTGACCGAGCTGCAGGCATTGGTTGGCAATGACTCGCGACGGCGGGCGTTTTCGACACTCGGATGTTCGCAGCTGGTCGATCTTAATCTCTGCAGCTGCGAGCCAATCCAGCTGATTGGTGATAAGTGAGTCGCGGCTTCGTCCCAGCCAGGTTTCTCGATCTTCGCCGCTTTGGAAAGCGAACTCGCCGCACGCAGCTAGCGTGTCTTTGATCGCTTCGGTTGTTGGTTCTTGGTAGGCTCTGAGAAGGTGTGGGGCCAGCTCTGCACAAGCGACCAACTGATAATCCAGCGGTCCGACGAACTTGTTGAGACGGTGTTTGGGCGGTCTTGCCATGATGTGGTTATCTCTCTGGTTGATGTTGTTAAGTCGTGAAAGGATCTGCTGCTAATGCTGCTTGACGAGTGCGAGCGATTCGGCCTTTGCCGCATCGACTGCGGCGTCATAGTCATTCGGGTCGATGCATTTTTCCGGACCGCCATCGAGCGGCAGGTAATAGATAGATGGTTTGCCGAGGCGTACGGGATGAAACTCGCTCGGCCCTTGTATTTTCTGCTGCTTGCTCGTTGGGTCGTTCTGATGGTGAAGGCGAGATCGCTTGAACGTTGTCGTGATTCCTAGCCGTGTCAGTAGGTGATCTCGCTCTACAACGGCTTCGGGGGTATCGTCATCCTCAGTGTGTCGGGTGCAGTACGCTAGTACGTTCGCCAGGTGCGCCGGAGTGACGATACGGGATTTATGCTGGCGTTCGCGTTTGGCATTGGGTAGCACCTTATTGCCTAGACGACCATCTACCTGCCCTGTTATAACGACTGGCCCCGGAAAGTCTTCGCTCCCCTCGAACGCAGATTTTAGGCAAGGGTAGAGTCCGCACTCAGGGGCGTTACCCCAGCGGACAGCTTTACCTGTCACGACGGCAAGATGGACGTGCGGCCAAAGCAATCTTGTACTCTCTTCGTATTTTACGTGGAGCCCTACGGCAAAGGAGTCAATCCATTGCGATGGGATGTTTGACCGTTGGCGGTTCCAGCATTGTTTAGCTCGGACAATTCGCCCTATCCCTCCATGGGCATGGGCGGTGAACTGTACTTCTTCGGCTTTGGACTTCGGACGCGGCATCGTAAAGATGTATTGCATTAGGTTCAGTTCACGCTTTGCGGCGAACGCATCGTTTGCGATGCTCTCGCCGCGATTGTGTTCCCGGCAGTGATAACAGCGACGGCAACATCGAACGGCTTTGCAGTACATCGTGGCTTCGTAGTCGTCATGGGGCGATTTTGCCGCGATGAACCGCCCACAAATAAGTGCGAGGGCGACTTTGTTCGGATCTGCGATCCTGTGTCGTTGGGCCATTGCATGCTCAGCGTTGCGTGCCAGGTGATGCCGATACTGGTCGAAGTCGAGTTCCGCGTCAGCGACGCGGATCGTCTTCCCGGCGGTAAGAGGCACGTGGGATATGCGAGTCCGTTTGGGGCGGGCCATAGTTATTACCGAGCGATCGTGCGGTACAGGGTGGTTGCAGCACTCGAGGCCCTGCATAACGCTCGGTCCCTATATAGTTACGGGTTAGAACAACGCGGGATTGCACTTAAATGTGCAGGTATTGGGACAATGGCCGATGCACGCTGTGCTCTCGGTGTGTCATCACTATCCCATCCCTCATGCTTTTCACCTAAGCGAGTTTTTTGGCAAACCAAGCACTTACCAGACTGGTTGATGACGGGCGTCAAAACACTGGGTTTTGGGCGTATCTCGTGGCGTGTCGGCACGAATTCATCGAGCGTCCGATCGGCAAGAAGAGGGGCAGTGAACGTGCCGCACTACGTTTTCGGGGCAGTGATATGCGATGGAGCGGAGCCGTCATGCGATTCGCCGATGGCATGGGGCTGGACAAGCGGGTGCAAGTAAGGACGTAATTACTGAAACCGTGAAGCCACGGATAAGCACACGCGTCGGCAGGAGGCAAGTGACGTTTTGCCGTTTTTCGGGCTCGGCGGGGATTTATTATCGAAGTTGGTCGAGCTAGGTTTGGGCTGGCATTAGAGGGTTGTAGACGACCATCGCGACTAGACCGGTCAGCTCAACATGCACATTGCGTCGAGTCTTGGAATGCGATAACCCCGCAACGCACGGCGAGCGGTGGAGCAACATGAGTTTTTGAATTTTGTTCCTACCGTCAAGGCGATGGGGTTGAAATGAAGTTCTGTTGACATCGCTCCCAATCGCTCTCGCGGCAGTGTCGGCCATGGCTCTGGTTCCGATGCCCATCACGTTGGAGAATAGGTCGGCAGGATCGCCTAATGCAAGGCATGCCAATCAGCAACACGAGTTTCGAAATTTTTTGGATTAGGGCAAGTCCTGAATATCAACGGCAGCATCGCTGTTGAGGCCGTGTGCCGTATCGACTGGTGTTCGTGTCACCAGCATTGGCTGTTGTGGCGTCGAGAACCGTCGCTTACCACAGGTAATCCGCCTGAACAATATGAGTTTTCGTGTATGAGAAGGTAAGGCGGTGATCAGATCAGCGTCAAACCGTCGCCCCCGCACAAGCGTGACAAAAGCCATCTTGGCCATCGGAGCATTGGGCGAATGTCGACCGCCGAGACAGCGAACGGGTAGCCATAAAACGACACTTGCCGGGGAGTGCCCGGCAAGTGTCGCGGTCAATGCGGTAAGCGTTGGTTAGTTTCGAGAAGTGGCGGCGATGAATCTCGACAAAGCTTGGCGGCTGGTCAATTTCTTGCCGCCGATTTTCACAGTCTCGAGTTTAATGCCACCGACACCTCGCTGTGCCCATCGCCAGACCGTCGAGACGTCGACACGTCCAGGGATTTCTTGAGGGACTTCGTTGAGAGGGATTACGTCTTCAGCAAGTAGGTCGAGCGGGTTGGTAGTGGCCGGGATATCTCGGCGTGTTCGTGAGGTCATCAAAGGGACTCCGGTAGAGTATTGGCGTGCGGCGGTGGTAGAGAAGTTCAATCACCCGTGCATGTCGAAGTCTGTTTTCGCACGAGTTTGCAATTGATCCAAAAACGTGAGCGGCGTCGGTTGGGATCGCCACTGCCGTCATTTCAGAACGGGGCTTTACTCCAGCAGTAAGCGTTGAAGCGACACTACTGCGATGGCAGCGGTGACTCGCCCAAACCTGGCAGCGCGTTTGCGGCTTGTATCGCCTTAGACTCGGATTGCTGGGCGTAGTGTTCCGTCATCGCCACGTGTGAGTGGCCCAGAAGGGCCTGCGCCGATTCGACACCGAGCGCATCACGGACGGCGGTGGCAGCGGTGTAACGAAGCTGATAGGGCGTCCAGTGTGCGACCTTCGCTTTCTTGCACGCCCTCTGGATCGCTTGGCCATAGGAGTCCTTCGTATAACAGTCACCGGGTTGCCGTTTTGGTGACTCCTTTCGTTTGTCGCCCGGTTTGGTTCCGCAACTCAATGGCGTCCGCCGTGCGTCGCTCAGGACACGGCGCCGGTGCTCAGTCGCTTCCTTGGGAGAGAAGCAGTAGGTGCCGGGGTCACGCTGCATAAACGGTTCTAGAGCGGCGCGGGCATCGCCAACAATCGGCACCGCCTTCAACTTGCCGTGATGGGCTGTCTTGTGATGCTCGGGTCGGTACATCCAGATACCGTCTTCGCGAATGGCAATATCACACGGGCGAATGGATGCAACTTCCGATGGTCGCATTCCCGTTGCGGCTTGTATCCGAACCATCGCCTTGATGACGGGAGACATATGTACGGCGGTCGCAGCGACGATCGCCAGGTCGACCGGCTGGCGACGAACCGGCTCGGGGGCCTTGGTTTGCCCACGCTTCAGCGGTTCGAGCGTTTGCAATCGGGTCAGTACGTGAACATCGATCAGTTCGCGGCTGATGGCGTGCTTGAAGATCGAGCAAACGGCTCGGGTCTGTGAGTTGGCATACCGGCGGTTGTTGCCCGACGCGACGAACAGTTCACGCAAGGCGAAGAGCCGCCGTGGCCCGAACTCTTCGGCGGGCAGATCGCCATATTCAGAGTCCAACAGGTCGCACAGGTTCCGAAAGTTGCGACGGTGCGGCTGATTATTGGCGTACTTGATGTCGGCGTGCTGGCGGAACTCGGCGGTCACGCAGCGGACGGTGACGGCGGCGTCAGCGTGTCGCAGCGGTGTGTCATCCGGCATTTTCTTGCCGTTGGCGTTGTACTCTGCCAGCAGGGCGTAGTACTTGGCTTTAGACTGGGGCGAGTCGAACTCGCCGAGCAGGAAATCTCTGCCGTCGAGGGTGACTCGACCTTGGCCAGAGATGTGGTAACGGTACGCAGGGGCATCACTCTTTTGGCGGGGCATGCTACGGTCTCTCCATGATTCTTAGGACTAAAGTTCCCAAGAATGATTTTCAGGTGAGTCGCACGGTCACATTGACCGGTAGCGCAAAGAGCGTTTCGACGTGTAAATTACGGGGCGAAACAAAGAGTGTAGCAATGGGCGATACAGAACTCGAAT
>DNWZ01000124.1 GCA_003506095.1 Planctomycetaceae bacterium
CACAGCATTTGGCTGGCCATCTTCAACGCCGCGCTGTTGACGTCGGTTTCCGTCCCAGTGGCACAGCGAGCGACGGTTCCGTAGGCGACAGCAGCGACGCGGATCAGCGGCCCAATGGGCAAGACTGGAGCCGGACGTCCCATGCGAGCGGCCATTTCTTTCCAAAGCCGGCGATAAGTCCAATTTTCGCCAGCCAGGATGTATTGCCGGCCTGTTTGGCCTCGGTCCAGTGCCGCCAATGTGCCCGCTGCGACGTCGCGAACGTCGCACACGCTGCATCCGCCGGTGGGGCATGCCGGTACGAATGGCCGGCGCCCAAGTTCCAACATCATTCGACCGGAGCTCGGTTTCCAGTCCCAAGGGCCGAGCATAAAACCGGGATGCACGATGCAGGCATCGAGCCCCAACGCAACTTGCTGCTGAACCATATCGACCGACGCGATTTTGCTGAGCACGTACGAGCAGGGGACTTGTTCGGTTTCGGCTGTTTTGGGCGTCCGTTCATCGGCCACGGCGAAAGACCCGCTGGCCGAAGAGCCGAACATTCGTTGCGGCGGCATTGCCAGCGTGTTGACGGTGCCGACGTGAACCATCCGCTTGCCGTGCTTTCGCGCCGCTTGGGCGACCATTTCGGTTCCATTCCGGTTGGCTCGCATCGATTCGTCCAACAATTGCCATCCGATATGGATCAACGCGGCCGAGTGAATGACGGCATCGCAGCGTGCGACCGCTTGATCGATCGTATCACTCGCGGTTAGGTCGCCCCGCACAAACTCGACGTCGACGCCCGCGAAGATTTCGTCGCTGGGTTGTTGACGAACGAGTGCTACAACTTGATCGCCGCGATCGGATAATTGTCGCGCGAGGTTGTTGCCCAGCAATCCTGTTCCGCCGGTCAAGAAAACCTTCATCTGAGCAACCTTTTTGACCGCTACGGTGGCGAGAAAATGCGCTGTCGGCCAGCAACAAAAATGGCCGCCGTCACAAACATCCCTCGAAGGGGAATTTGTGACCGACGGCCAATCATAGGCAGGAATCGGCGCAGTAGAAGGTGCAGCGACCGACTAGTTTGCATCCAATTTGCGAACCGACAAGTTTCGAAAGCGAACCGGATCGCTGTGGCCGGCAAATCCGAAGTGGCCGCTGCGGCGATCGATCCCTGGATGTTTCTGGCCGCCCATGTATTCGGTCACTTCGGCCAAGTCGGCGTCAAGGATGACGTTACCGTTTAGCTCGACTTTGATCTTCGAGCCGTCGATCGTCATTTCTTGGAAGTTCCACTGGCCGATTTCACGCAGGAAACCTTTCTTGGCAGCAACCATCCCGTAAGCCGAGCCGTGTGCTTGGCGTGGATCGAGTTTGCCATATTTCGGGTGGTCATGATCGAGCACCTGCAATTCGGTCAGCCCGTCGTGGGCCGGATTCCCCTTGCCGCTGTAATGGATTGCAAACCCGTTGTTGCCGCCTGGTGGCAACAGAAACTCGGCCCGCACCACGTAACGGCTCATTTCTTCTTCGGTGTAGAGGTTGCCGCCGCGTCCCTTACGACACTGAATCGCACCATCGACCACTTCGTAATCGTCAACCGCGCCCTTCCAGCCAGCGAGCGTTTTGCCGTCGAAAATCGGCTCGAATCCGTCGCTGCTTTTCGATGCCAGGATCGCATTGGCTTCTTCGGCACCGATTCGTCGCACTTCGATATCTTTCCAGCGGATTTCGCCGCCGTGTGTTTGCAACTGGATCGGCCCCTTGGCGTACAGCGGCATGTTCCGATCCCAGAAGTTTTCCATGATCGCATGATCGACCACCAATTCTCCATTCAATTTCACGGTCGTTCGCGCCCCGACCTGAATCACGTGAACTTCATTCCACTCGCCGAACGGCTTGTCGGCTTTGACCAGCGGGTCCTTGCCCGGTGTGCCCGGTGAATTGTTCCAAAGAGCCCCCGACCCGAGGTTCGCGCCGAGCTTGAACTTCGCTTCCTCGGTCGTGTCCCAGATTTGGACCTGAGGCGTCCCACGCAAGTAGATGCCGCTGTCGGCCCGAGCGACTGTCTTGTACTTCAGCTTAAACTCCATGTCGCCAAACTCTTCGTTGGTCGTCATGTATGCGCCGTGGCCATCGTTGACCAATTCGTCGCCATCGATCGACCAATGCGTGGTCAGCTCTTCGGCCCACTTTGCCTTTTGGTCTTCAGTCGCTTCGGCATACTTATCGCGGTGAATGTGCGGCCGACCGTGCCAGCCTTCGAACGATTTGCCATCGAAAAGCTTGGTGAATCCGGTATCGGAAGAATCAGCGACGGCGTCTTGAGTGGCCGATGAACCGACCAGGGCAATCGCAGCGACGGCGCTGAGGAACGTTTTTTTGCAGAGCTTTGACAGCGGCATAGCGGGGTACCTGTGAAGCATTGAAATGGAAGGGAATTGAAAGAGGAAGGCGAAACGTGGCGGGACGCAGCAACGACGATCCACGATCTTAATTGCTGCTGGCCCATCATAATCGATTTGTCCGGTCGATTCATCACCGCGGCCACCGGTTCTGGCGATTCGCGCTTTCGAAATCCCGCTGTTCACCGCTTTCGGGCGGCGTCTTTCACACTGGCACACCGCGCCGACGTCGCAATTTTGCAATTTTAACCCGCAATTCGCCATGCGATGGATTGCCCCGGTTGGACGCTTTTCGGTTTTCGGCCTAGGATTAGAAACAAGAGTTCCGAAGGTGGTGGTGCTGGCAACGGATGATTGAAGGCCCATGGGATTGCAAGATCGCGATTATTCACGAGAACCGTCTTATGGTTCAGGTCAATGGAGTTCTGGAGCGTCGGGAGGGCCATCTTGGGGTGGTGCTTCGTCCTGGGTGGGTGAAAATGCGCGCAGCGTTACAGTCACGCTGATCATCATCAACGTCGCAGTCTTCTTCCTCGATCTGCTGTTCAGCGGGTCACAGCGATTGCCAGACGGTCAAGCCCGCAGCGTGATGCTCGAATGGTTCTCCGTTCAAAGCGACACTTTGATCAAACCCTGGGCGTGGTATCGATTTCTGACATACGGATTTGTCCACAGTATCGAGGACATCACCCACATCGCGTTCAACATGTTGGGGCTGTTCATTTTTGGCCGGATCGTCGAACAGCAGATCCGCAGTGCCGAGTTCTTGCGTTTCTATCTGGTCGCGATTGTTTTCGGCGGCTTTGTCGCGTCTGCACAGTATTTGATCCCGGCGGCGCTAAGCGGCCAGGCGATCGCGCCGCACTTCACCGTCGGTGCCTCGGGAGCCGTGATTGCGGTGACCATTCTGTTTGCGTTTATGAATCCCCAAGCGACCGTCTTGTTGATGTTGATCATCCCGGTCAAAGCCTGGCTGCTGGCGGTCTTTTTCGTTCTTTCAAACGTATTCGGATTAATCGGGGGGGCTGGGCAAGTCGCTTACGGAGTCCACTTAGCGGGTATCGCTTGGGCTGCGGCCTATCACACTCAACGGTGGCAGTTAGACTTTCTGGACATAGATGGTTTCAGCCGGCTGAAAAGTTTTTTAACTTCTCGAAAACCGAAACTCCGATTGCACGACCCCGAAGAAAAACTTGCTAAGCAAGAAGCCGAAGTCGATCGCATCTTAGATAAGATTCAAGCCAGCGGGTTGGACAGTTTGACATCATCCGAACGAAAAACGCTTGAACGCCACAGCAAGTTGAAACGCCAGCAGAAGCAACAACAACGCTAGACCTTTCGGATACGTTGATAAGAAACGTCCGAACGCCCAAACGCATCGCGGTTAAGCATCATGTGATCAATAATTGACGCGTTTAGGCGTAGCGGATGTCGCCAGACTTCCGTTGGGCGTTTGGGCAGTCGGAATTCTGGCGAATCCCGCTANNCGCTACGTCACTTGTTGTTCACGCGGTGCTAACGTCAAAGCGGCTAACGGAATCTGTTATTTTGGCATCGCAGCGAATCGATTTAACGAAGAAAAGTTTGATGACAGCACCGCACGACGCTTTAACGCCAATCATCCCTCTGCTGGCCCTGTTAACCATTCATGCCATCGGTTGCGGGCGTTCGCAGGCACCTGCGACGCCAACAAAATCACCAACAGCAACGACTGCGCCAAACGCAACAGCAGCGATTGCTGTCCAATCGCCTGCGGAAATCGACCTGCGCGACGCCACAATCACGGCCGAGCAAATCGACCAAATTGTCAACAACTCTTCGCTGCGACGTTTACGGCTTGGTGGATCGGATATTGATGATGCGGCAATCGCCAGAATTGCCACGCTGACACAACTTGAGCAGTTGGATCTTGTGAATTGCAGGTCGTTAACACCAGCGGCGCTGGCATCGATCGGCCAAATCAAGTCGCTGCGAAACTTAAGGCTCAGCGGCCAGAGTGTTTCCGATCCATCGATACAAAACCTCAAATCGCTCAACCAATTAGCCGCAATCCTGCTGCAACAAACCGCTGTCACGGATGCAGGCATCACAGTGCTCGGTGAATTGACGCAATTGAAAGACGTTAATCTGTTTGGTACTGCGATTACCGATGAATCGTTGGGCACATTCAAACGACTTCC
>DNWZ01000798.1 GCA_003506095.1 Planctomycetaceae bacterium
GCCCCATGGGATTCCGTGGTATAAGTGTTTTCAGACAGAGCCTAGTTTCATCAGTGGTCAGAATATCGTCGTCCGACGGATCCACTAATTCTTCAGCAAGCCAAAACGGTTTGCGAAGAATCCGGTAACGCAGGCGACTATCGCGAAGCAGCTCAGGAACCTCTCGCGTACGCAACCATTTGCCTTCCAGGTGATCTGTTGCCAGCTCGACCGGCAATGGTCCCTTAGAACCGGTATGCCAATGATAAAAGATCCGGCCCTTCACGAACGCTTCGCTTATCTCGATTTCAGGGAAGTATCGGACACCCAAAGGCAGTTGATGCTTGAGTAGTCGCGCGGATTTTTGGGACAGTGTGTCGTTAGCGTTCGGGCCGATATAGTCGGTTATAGGAACATGGTTTACGTCAACCTGAAGATAGAACTTGCACGCGACTTCCCAGTGGTTTAGGCGGCCCTGCTCATCACGAAACAGCAAATCAATTTCGCCGACGGTTCGCTTTCCGTCGCGCAGTTGCAACGAATGAGCCACGACCTCGCACCGGCGAATGGAGCTGATCCAGTATGCGACCAGATGCTCAAAATATCGTCCGACCCATTGCTCAGGACGCGAGTTTAAGTGAACTCTTAAGTGCTCGCCATCGATGTCATTCACCTCCAGACGTCGCGCCGGAACAGAATCTTGGCTGGTGAGACGCATCAACAACGGGCTGTTGACCACCCAAACCAGATCGCGGACAAATCGTTCGGTTTCGTGCATGCCTCCAGCATATCGATACCTACACACACGAAGCTAGTCGGTTCCGGCGCTACGTAATATTCGCCTTACCTGCGAGCCTTGCGACCAAAGTTTCCGTGTCAAATCGATCGCTGCGGAGCGCAGCGCTAAATGCCCCGGTTGCAGCAAGCCTGTCGCAGCGCCCATTAAGCCACCGTCAACCCCACCCACGTCATTGCCATTTGAAATGCCGGTTTTTACCGCCGGCAAACAAACCAGCTATGTCGCGGTGCGAGAGAGTCTTTTGGTTGACCTGTCACCGTTGCGTCTCGCCAGCTCATTCCATTCGAAGACTAGAGAGACACCGCCTGCTGCTTCGCCATGTAGCCTGAATTCATGATCGCATTCCCGTCGCTGCGGCTGCGTGTTTTTGTTGATCTTCCCTGGTATCGAACGACGTCCTTGGCTAACGCTATTCGAAGGAGTCGCGTGCCCCCCAAAAAAGGATGGTCTTGCCCTCAGGTGGGCGCGGGTGCGCCGACGGTACGGTGTCTCGGTGGTTCTCGAACGTGACATGGCATAACTTCTCGACGAAGCGAGGCTGCCATCTACCCTGAACCATCCAATTGTGAGCCGCACGCCAACGTTGGCGGTAACGGTAAGTCGCGTTCCAGCAAGGGTTTAAGAGAATGGGCGATACAGAACTCGAATCTGTGACCTCCACGATGTCAACGTGGCGCTCTAACCAACTGAGCTAATCGCCCGAACTTGAATCTTGGCTGGTTGCCATGACCGATTTCGGTGGCTTGGAGTTCGGTCGCTCCAAGACGGCTCGTAGTTTTATCCTCCAACCGCTGTTCGTCAAGTGCGCCAGCGGCTGTTTGTTAGTGCGATTCGCTCTTCGTTCGCCCTCGGGGGCCGAGGCGGCCGAACATACGGTCAAGCTCGTCGCGGCTGAAAAATAGTGCAGTCGGTCGGCCGTGCGGACAGTGATGCGTGTCCTGATAAAGGTCTCGCTGCTCAAGCAGACTCGTGATCTCCTCGCCGCTGAGCCGGTCACCCGCCTTGATCGCCGCCTTGCAGGCCATCGAGTTGAGCAAATGGTCGAGCAAGTCTCGCGCGTCAGGGTCCTTGCCGGCCGCGATGATCGATTCGAGTGCTTGCCGCAAAACGTCGCCAGGGGACGATTTTCGCAGCATCGTCGGATACGCGCTGATCAAAATCGTGTCGCCTCCGAAGTCGTCGATCTCGATCCCGACCCGCGC
The DNA here is from genome assembly GCA_003506095.1 of Planctomycetaceae bacterium. Taxonomy (GTDB): domain Bacteria; phylum Planctomycetota; class Planctomycetia; order Pirellulales; family Pirellulaceae; genus UBA6163. Next base: position 1,981 of record DNWZ01000798.1, read on the forward strand.
TAACAATTCTTTCGATTCGAGCGTTGCGGCTCGTTCGGCCGGTGTGAGCGATACCGGTTCGGGAACGAGCAAACGCTGGGTTTCCAGACGACCGCCCTCGCCAAGCACCTTCGCTCGGATCCGTTCGTACATCACGCGTTCGTGCAACGCATGTTGGTCAATGACGACCATTCCGGCTTCGTCTTGCGTGACGAGGTATCGATTGTGGACCTGGAACCCAAGGTAGCTGTGCGACGGTGGTTGTGGCACGCCAGCCTGCGATGGATCGATGCGATGATCGGGTGATTGGGCGAAATGCTGCGGATCGCCAGTCGACAGCGAGTCGCTGGTTAAGTGGCTTGCCGCAGTGTCGGAATCAATCGGTTGTTCGGATGGCGAGGGTCGCAGTGGCGCTGTTTGAGCTGATCCACCGGCGGCTCCGATTTCCCAGGGTGCTAGCCCGCCTGGGAATGGGCGAAACTCTGGCAGCGAACCAGGAAGTCCCTGAGGCGATTCGCCCGGTAACGCCGATCGCTGGGGCATTGTGCCGGTTTTAGCCCACTGGATGACGCTTTGGCGATGAGCGGATTCGGTTGGCGACTCGAACCCGCCAGCGGCCGCTAGCGAATTGCCGCCGAATCCGCCCGCACCGCCGCCCGGTCGCCCTGAAGGGCCCAGCGGATTGCTGGCCGAGCCGGATGTTGAACCGGGCGAGGCTAACCCCTGGCCGCTGTCGCTGGCCATCGCGTCCGTTTGTTCATCGGCGCGAGACTGTGATTGCTGCGATTGTGGGCCGATTCGCATCGTCATGTCCGCTGACAAAAAGCGGTGGCGAAGCGACTGCAGCAACCGCGCATAGACGCGTCCGCCGTCGGTAAATCGCACTTCAAGTTTGGTCGGATGGACGTTGACGTCGACCATGTCAGGCGGCATTTCCAGCCGCAGGAAACAGACCGGGTTGCGGCCGACCATCAATAGCCCGCGATACGCTTCGCCCAACGCATGTTGCAGCGCCCGGTCGCGGATGTGGCGTCCGTTAAGGAACAGGTACTGCATGCGGGCGTTTCCGCGGCTGACCGACGGGTCGCAAACGTATCCGTGCACCTTCACTTGCCCGTCGTCGCTGTGGATTTGGATCAACGCACCACCGATTTCATCGCCGAAAAACGCCGTGATTCGCTCGCCCCAGTTCGTAGTCGGTGGCAGGTCGTGCAGGACCCGGTCGCCGCTGCGGAGGACCATGTGGATTTGGGGATTGGCTAGTGCGAGCCGCGTGAACGATTCGACGATGTGGCCGTTTTCGGTTTGAGCCGAACGCATGAACTTGCGACGAACCGGGGTGTTGAAGAACAAGTTGCGCACTTCGATCACGGTGCCGACCGGGCAGCCACAAGGGGCTGGCGGTTCGACTTGGCCACCTCGGACGATGATTTCCGAGCCGCCGGAGCAGTCGGCGGTGCGGCTGCGGATGGTCAACTGCGACACCGAAGCGATCGACGCCATCGCTTCGCCGCGAAAGCCGAGCGTGGCGACATGGAACAGTGAATCGTCGTCGGGCAATTTGCTGGTCGCGTGGCTGGCGATCGCCAGCGGCAATTGGTCGGCTGTCATACCGCAACCGTCGTCGCTGACCCGGATCAGCTCGCTGCCGCCGCCGGTGATCGTCACTTCGATGCGGCGTGACCCCGCATCGATGCTGTTTTCCATCAATTCTTTGACGACGGAAGCCGGGCGCTCGATCACTTCTCCGGCGGCGATTTGGTTGATGAGCTGGGTCGGCAGTTGTCTGATTGTCGGCATGGCGAAAGTCTATCGCACACCAGCCGATCGACCAAGGCAAAGTCGGCGAGAGGGAGGGGGTAGATGCAACCGGGTGGTTTCGCGGTGCTCTCCGGCCTGCAACCACGCCGCCCTCTCCCGCAAGAGGCGCGGGAGAGGTGCTAGGGGCGTGAGTGTCAGTCAGGTGCTGCGTTAGCGGATCACCATCAGCAGCTTGACGTTACCGCGACGGATCACCATTTGCAGTCCGCGGCCAGACTGTTTCGCCTGCTCCAGCACTTTGTTGAACTGGTCAGCAGACTGCAGTGGTTGGCCAGCAGCCGATTCGATGACGTCGCCTACTTGCAATCCGCCCCGAGCGGCCAAGCTGTCATCTTCGACGCTCGTGACGAGCAAGCCGCTGGCCGGTCCCGGCAGGTTCAGTTCGCGAGTCATTTCTTCGGTCAGCGGTTCAACTTGGATGCCAATTTCCGTATTGCCGCCTTTGCCGCCATTGAACAATGCCAGAGCATCATCCGTTCGTTCTTGCAGATCGACCGAAACGTTCAGCTTTTTGCCATTACGCGAAACAGTCATCTGGACTTTTGTGCCAGGTTTTACCGACGCGACGAAGTTGCGAAGCTGGGTTCCGCTGGCGACAGGCTTGCCGTTGATGTGAGTGACCACGTCGCCGGGTTGTAAGCCGGCGATCGCGGCTGGTTGGCCATCGAGGACGCCGCGAATCAAAGCGCCTACATCAACCTTCAACCCGAACTCTTCTTTGATCTCGGGATTGATATCGCCAACTTGAGCACCGAGAAATCCACGACGAACCGAACCGGATTCGATGATCGATTCGACAACGGGGCGAGCGAGTCCGATCGGAATCGCAAACCCGATTCCCGCGCTGGCACCGCTTCGCGACAGGATCGCGGTGTTGATTCCGACCACTTCGCCATGCAGATTCACCAGCGGACCGCCGCTGTTGCCTGGGTTGATCGCCGCGTCAGTTTGTAAGAAATCTTCAAACCCTTCGCCGTCGCCAATTATCCGCTGGACACGGTTTTTGCCGCTGATGATTCCGGCCGTTACTGTTTGGTCAAGTCCGAATGGGCTGCCGATCGCGAGTACCCAATCACCCACTTGGATGGCATCGCTGTCGCCAAGCTTTACCGCCGCAAGTCCGGTGGCTTCGACCTTCAAAACCGCTAAGTCGGTCGCAGGATCCGTGCCGACGATCGTTGCGTCCAAGCGTCGTCCGTCGCTCAGTTCGACCTTCACTTTGTCAGCACCTTCGACGACATGATTGTTGGTCAGCATGTAACCGTCTTCGCGGATGATCACGCCGCTGCCCATGCCGGTTTGGCGTGGCTGCTGCATATCCTGTTGCTGTTCGAACTGGCGAAAAATGTCATCGCCCAGCCATGGTGGCAGTTGTCGTCGCAGTTCAGGCGGAATCGTGCCACCACCACGACTGCGAACCACTTTCGCGGTCGCTTCGGTGCTAATACTGACCACGCTCGGACGCATCGCATCCGCAACATTCCGAAACGCCGATGACAAGCCTTGGGCGGTATTGAGATTTTCGCGAGCATCTGCTGCAGTGTTGACCTGTTCAGCGTACGTTCCGCTGGTCATTTGCTGGGGCAGGCTCATGATCGCGCCCACCAACAAAGCACCGCACAATGCGGCGCCAAACGTCATACTAAGATTCTTCCATTGATGATGCATCGTAATCGCCCTTCTCGCGGTCCAACTGCAGTATGTAAATACGTAAAAGCATTGCAACCTTTACAATTCCCGCCGGGAATCGGTTCGACAAAGGTTGCCAAAATGACGGACAATTCTGCCGCTTGCCCCAGACGGTGCAAGCTCCGCACCAATCAGCAATTTTTTTTCACCACTCTAAGCTAGCACGCTGCCTTGCTTTCCATTGCGACTTGGCCATCCGATATCACGATCACCGCTGCAACTTCGGGACTGCCGTAATCCGCACCCGCCGTAGTGACGACAAGGTTATCCCGCATCTTGGCTATGCCGCCGCTGTGGGTATGGCCGCACAGCACATCAATCGTCGAGTCGGGCTGGGATTGCGCGAAATCGATCAGCGTATCGCCACACTGGCCTGAGACGAAAAAGGGTGCCCAATTGTCGTCTGTGGTCTTGCCTTGATACCAGCAGGCTTGGCGAAACGGCGGGACGTGCGTCACCACCAACAGCCGTTTGTGCAGCTCGTTGGCAGATAGAAGCAGCGACTGCAATTGCCTAGCCGAACATTGTCCAAGGTCACGAAGGATTGACTTCCACAGCGAGGGCGCGGCGAGAAAAAAATCGTCGATTAGTCGAAAGTCGTTCAATCGCACCGTCGATCGCTGGTAGTCGCCTACGGTCGCATCACCCCAGCCGTCAACGCCGATCAGTGCCACACCGTCGATCGATACCGGGGCCGAATCGGCCAGGTAGTTCAGCAGCGGGTGTTCAGCGACTGCTTTGCGAATCGCGTCACGCGTCCGTTGGACCGAACTGTGATAGAAGTCGTGATTGCCGAGTACAAAATGGATTGGTAACCCGATCGCATCGGCCAATCGGCGCAATTGAAACACCACATCCTCACCTTCGGAGATATCACCTGAAATGATTACCGCGTCGCACTGGCACTGGAGCACTTGTGAGATCAAGCGATCCCAGGCGGCGAGCGCGCAGTGGTTTAAGTGTGGGTCGGTGATCCAAGCGATTCGCATTTGAAATGTGGGGTGAATAATGAATGAGTGTGCCAGTGTGGGACGCTGTGCTCAAAGCAAGCTTATTTAACGGATTGTCAAATCGGAGTATTATGTTAATGCATGGTGCAGCATCACGCTAACGATCCATATTTCGAACCCGGGTTTTTCGTTGGCGGCACGAGCGGATGCAAATCGTGGCGAACACGCGTGACTGCAACATACAGTAAACAGATCGATTCGGTCATCTGCCCTGCCGCGTGTCCACCAAGGGCAATGCCCGGTTTCGCAACGTCGTCTTATCAAAATCGACGCCAGCCTTAAAGGCCTGAGCCCGTTTCAAGATTTGACCTCTTTCAGCGGCCGGCTCGACCGCACGCAGTCTCAAAAAACTCTCAAAAGTACACAAGTTGCCGGCCTTGGCAATTGAAACGACAGATAGGCGATCATTCAGCGACTGAAATCAGTGGCTTCGATTCCGAGCGACTTAAGCTTACTTCGAAGGGTTACACGACTTATACCAAGCAAGGTCGCCGCTTTGAGCTGGTTGCCTTCGGTGTGGGCCAAGACTTGGCGAAAGAGCTGGCGTTCGGCGATGGCCATTGCTTCGGCATAAAGATTATCCGTCCCCGAACTGAGTCGCTCAGTTACGAATCGCTCGGAAAGAAATTCTGGCTGGCTAGAAGACGCCTGAAATCCACCGCCGTCTGCAAGTGGCGCCAGAAAATCGGGTAACAAGATGTTGCCACGTGCCGTGAGCAAAGATTGCTTCATTGCGCTTTCGAGTTCACGGACGTTTCCTGGCCAGGTGTAATGAGCGAGCAACTCCATTGTCTCTGGAGCGACCGAGCGGATATCCTTACCGAATTCATTGCTTTATCGTCGCAAAAAGTATTCCGCTAGGACTCGCAGGTCATCTTCGCGTTCGCGCAGCGGAGGCAAGCGGATCGTGACCACGCTGAGCCTAAAGTAGAGATCGGTGCGAAACAACCCTTCGGATGCCAGTTGTTTGAGGTCATGATAGGTAGCGGCAATGATTCGCACATCAACCTTGATAGGCGTATTACAATATCCTTGGCCGTCATCCACGATTGCGGCGGAGAGACGACAGCGATTCTTCTCGTCCTTCCTCCACTGTTTCAAGTGCTTGCTGTCGCCGGCGGCATTCACCTTCTGAACTACTACTTTGATCATTCCGCTGGCTCGCCGGAAGACGCAATAAGTGCTGCCGTGCGAGTTGCTTGGCTGCCATGTGTATTGTTCATCGCAATGACTGCGATCGGGCTTGGAGCACTCGCCGTCAGTGGTTTGGCGGCGGTTCGTGAATTTAGGGTGTTCGCCGCTGCGGGTGTTCTCATGACTCTTTGCGGGCTTTTGGTATTGATTCCGGGATTCCTTCGCTGGAAGCTGGTTGCACGCCCAAGTTCGTCAACTCGTGCTCCTTGGATGATTTGGGAAAGCTTCTAGGGTGGCAAGCTCGATTTGCCGGACTGGTAAGCGTGATCGGCATTGGAACAATGATGCTAACGAGCGTGGGCTTTGCTAACTTGCAGGCTTCAGTCCGCATTGAAACGATGTTTGCATCGGATTCACGATTGATTCGTGACTATGAGTGGATAGAGAGACACGTTGGCCCTCAAGGGGCAATTGATATTGTTGTACGATTGGATGATGCAGGCGGTGCTTCAGCGTCTGAGCAACTGGAGATACTTGATCGCGTCAAAACGCTGATGCTTCAGCAACCAGAAATACTGTCGGTGACTTCTTGTCTGGATGTTGCCCCCGGTTCCGTAAAGTTGGTTGGTGGAGATCATGTCATTGACACCTTTCGTTCGCTGCGCAATCTGCGGGCAACGCAGGCTATTTCAGATCGATTGAGGGTCACGAATGCTGGCGTCTGACAGCGCATATGGGTGCACTTGCGGATCACGATTATCGTCAAATCTTAAGAAGCTTACGAGGACCACTTGACGACAAGCTAAAGGTGCTGGACAAGCTGAAATCGGTCACTGTCGAACTTTCCGGTTTGATGCCGCTGGTTCACGAGATTCAGCGGCAACTCCTTCATGATTTGTTCGCTAGCTTCCTGACCGCATTCGGGTTAATCGCATTCGGGATGACGATCGTCCAGGCGGGCGTTATCTCGGGGTTAATTGCGATGATTCCTAATGTATTTCCGTCGCTCGCCTTGTTTGGGCTGCTTGGTTGGGAAAATTACCCGATCGACATCGGTTCGATCATGACTGCAAGTGTGGCAATGGGAATAGCCATTGACGATACGCTCCATTTCCTCAGCTTCTATGGCCGGTGCATGGATGCGGGTGCTTCGCGAGAAGGTGCCGTTCTTGCTGCCTACCAACATTGTGGCCGCGCCATGATTCAAACCACCTTAATTTGTGGTGCGGGTCTATCAGTCTTTGCGTTCAGTGATTTTGTGCCGACCGCAAGGTTCGCCTGGATGATGATCGCGTTGCTGTTTACGGCACTAATCGGAGACCTCGTCCTGCTGCCGGCACTCCTGCTTCGACCGTTTTTTCAAGGCCAGCCCAGCTGACTCTTCTCTCTCGCGATCGAGTGTGGCATAGTGGCCAGCAGTTCATGGATTCAATGCATTCATAGCAAGAAGTTGCTTTCCGTGGTACATTGTTTCTCAGTGTTCGCGATCCTCGTTGATTTCATTGCCATTACGCATTGAGCAACGCCTTAGCAATTCCTAAAAAGTCTCGTCGCTTGAAATCTTCGAACCCGTTCGTATGCATCGGCATTGTTGTGCTCGCACTTCATTGGTTGCTCCTGGAAGTGCCCAACGCGTCAGCTCGTCAGGTGGAGCTTCATACTGCCGTTCAATCGGGAGCGGTGGCAGTGCGAATTGAGTTCCTTGGCGGTGCGATGGGCGATCGCATGAAGGT
>DNWZ01000419.1:0-4840 GCA_003506095.1 Planctomycetaceae bacterium
CCTTCGAGCAGACTGTTGCTGGCCAATCGGTTCGCCCCGTGAAGGCCGCTGCTAGTCACTTCGCCAGCGGCCCATAAGCCTGGCATGCTCGTTTGTCCTTGTCGATCGACTGTCACGCCGCCGATCATGTAATGCGCCCCGGGCCGGACCGGAATCGGATCGGTGGTGATGTCCAAGCCGAACTTTGCACATGCGGTCGCGATGCCGGGGAAACGCACTCTGACGAGATCCGGATGCAAATGAGCGAGGCTGAGGTAGACGCAACTGTGATTGCTGATGGCCATTTGCCGCACGATTGATTGGCTGACCACGTCGCGAGGTGCCAGTTCGCCGCGCGGATCGTACTGGGGCATAAAGCGGTTGCCGTCATGATCGACCAAGTGAGCCCCTTCGCCCCGGATCGCTTCGGTGATCAGCGAGCGGGAGGCGCCGGCGATGTACAGGACCGTCGGATGGAATTGACAAAACTCCATGTCCCTCAGCTCGACTCCGGCGCGATAAGCTGCGGCGTAACCGTCGCCGGTAGCTACAGGCGGGTTCGTCGATTCGCGATAAACTTGGCCGCTGCCTCCGGTGCAGAGAATCGTTTGCTTGGCCCAAACGAGGCTGGGCGGTTGACCATTTCGGCTAACGATTGCGCCGTGGCATCGGCCGTCGTAGGTCAGAAGGTCGATCGTAAAGGTTCGCTCCCAGATCTCGATATTTGACATTTGGCGGCTGCGTTTCATGACAGCGCGCATCACTTCTTTGCCTGTTGAATCCCCCAAGGCATGCACAATCCGCTCGCGGCTGTGGCCCCCTTCGCGGCCCAGAGACAAATGCCCGTCTGCCTGGTCAAATCGAGTCCCCCAAGCGACCAATTCTTCGATTCTTGTGGGCGCCTCGCGAACAACCATATCGACGATATCGCGGTGACACAGGTTACCACCCGCAGCCAGCGTATCGGCGACGTGATCCTCGAAACGATCTTCGGGGTCCAACACGCCGGCAATACCGCCTTGGGCATAATGGCTGTTGGATTCTCGCAGTTCGTCCTTCGTGATCACCAAAACGTCTTGGTGCGGTTGGGCCGCATTGGCCGCTCGCAAACCGGCAAGGCCTCCACCGATGACCAGCAAATCGGTGAAGTAATGCGTCGCGCGTGAGGATCGCAAGGGGACGAGGTATCGAGGTATCATAGGAGCCAGAGCATCAGTAAACGAGACGAATTCGGATTGCGAATCATCGGTGGATGGGATCAGCCAGTGTAAAGTTTCGCCGATTCCGGAGCATAGCAGTCCGCCAACCGGTATGGGAACGATTCAGACGATATCTGGTTTTCCGACCTTTCTGGGGCTACCGCAAGTATCAAAACCGGGTCAAATTGTTTTCGGCGTACTTTTGCAAGGCGCAAGGCGTTCCGCGACGTTTTGGCCGGACCAAGTTCCAGGTTATGCTGGAGACGCACATTGGCCATTGGCTGGTACTGAATGTCACTGGGTATTGCCGTCCCGGCATATCGGCTTACAGTTCGCTAGGGCCAGTCCCGCCAAACAGCCCTTGGATCCCACAAACGCTTGCCTCACATCATCTTAACCTTTTCCCCGCAACTTGCATGAGTTTTCCAACGCCCAGGCAGGGTGCCCAATCTGACGATCCATCCACAACGACTCGCCCGGCTAAGGCCTTGGCTGACGAATCGGGCATGGGCCTATCGAGCGATCCCGGCGAAATAGATCGCAACGAGTCTTCGCCGGTGGGCGTCGGTTCACTGTTTCGATCGGAGCGTCCGGCGGTTCAAGTTTCGATGGACCCGCAATTGACGACGATTCAGCCAGGTGGCGGGATCGTGATGTCGATCGAATTAGGCTGGGGCTTTGTTCGACGTTGGTATCTGAGGAAGTTTCGTCCTGGGTACGTAGAACGCATGGGCATCCTGCGTCAGGGAAGTCGCGGCAGCCTGCCATTCGAACCGGTCGACCAGCGTGATATCAAGTTTTATCGAAACCAAGAAACCTATTGGTGGCCCGAAGCGGACGACGATTATCGCTGGCGTGATTCGTTGCCATTTGCGCGGGCGGGTTTGGCAGAGCTGATTTTGATCAGCGGACTCTGTTTGTTCATCGCGGCCGCGTTGGGGCTTGTATGGTGGCCCCTCTGTCTGCCACCGTTGGTGGTTTTTGGCTTGGTGGTTTGGTTTTTTCGCAATCCACCGAGAGAGATTCCTACCGGGCACGGCGTGGTCGTATCACCGGCCGATGGAAAATTAGTGGAGATTGTTGAAATCGAGGATCCTGACATAGGACCGGCGATTCGTTTCGGTATTTTTCTTTCAATCTTCAACGTTCATATCAATCGCAGTTCGATGTCCGGTTCGGTAGTTGCCGTTCGCTATCGTCCGGGTAAGTTTTTGAACGCTTTGCGGCCGGAATCGGCTCGCGAGAACGAAAACCTGGATGTGATTTTGTCGAGCAGTGAAATGCCAGGTCAGTATTTTCGCGTTCGACAAATCACGGGGCAATTTGCCAGACGGATCGTTTGCTGGGTTCGGCCTGGGGATGTGCTAACCCGTGGCGAGCAATTTGGCATGATCAAATTGGGTTCGCGAACTGAGTTGGTGATCCCTCGACACGACGCATTGAAGATCGAGATCGCGATCGGCGATACCGTTTCGGCTGGACTAACACGCCTAGCACACTATCGATTTGATGGGCCGATCAGTGGATTGGATCAAAATGGCATGACTGACCTCCAGTCGTTTAATGCGGCGCCAGTCCGCCCGGCCACGACAAGCAATCGCGCAAGCCGCGAGGAACCGACCGATGGATAGAGCCGAAAGCAAGCGTAATCGTAATCGTAGTTTTTCGAAGAATTCGGCTGAACGAACGCCAGGCGTACCAAGGCCGCGCCGGCGAAGGCTGACGCTGGCCGTTTTGCCGACGCTGTTAACTCTGGGCAACGGTGTTTGCGGGATGGCTGCGATCGCGGTTGCCACCAGTGCTCTTTTGGAATGGACCAACGAAGACCAATTGTTCGTCGCCGGCTTGTTGATTTTTGGCGGAATGGTATTCGATGCGTTGGACGGTTCGGCGGCCAGAATGACGGGTCAATCGAGTCAGTTTGGCGCTCAGCTGGACAGCCTTTGCGACGCGATCACGTTCGGCGCCGCCCCGGCGGTGCTTGTTTGGCGCTTCGGCGATCCATTGCCATATCGAATATCCTGGGCGATTGGCGTGATCTTTACGCTGTGCGTGCTTATTCGACTTGCACGCTTTAACGTCGAGTCAAAGGAAGACGATTCGCACGAAGGGTTCGACGGTTTGCCCAGCCCAGCGGCCGCAGGAACGATCGCTGCGTTCACGATCGCGATGCCCCACTTGGAAACGTTCACGCACGAGGAGTATCGTCTGAGCGTGCGTTCGGCGGCGGAAGCGGNNTGACGGTGGGCGAATACTTTGTACCTGTATTGGCGATTTTGTTGGCTTATCTGATGGTTTCCAGATTCACCTACCCGCACGTGGTCCAGCAGTGGATGAGCGGGCGGCGGTCCCCTAATCAGATCGGCCAAGCGTTATTCGCTGTCGGTGGCGTGATCATTCTGAAGGAGTTGGCGTTGCCATTAGCATTTTGCATTTACGCGTTTTGGTCGCCGATCGGCCAGTGGCGTCGAGGGCTGCAGGTTATTGGCGAATCGAAGTCTGAGACGGGTGATGATTCCGGATCAACGGACGAGGAAACGATCCAGGAACGAGCTGTTTGAGCGAGAAAGATTGCCGCTTGGAACGAATTAAGTGACTGGGTCTGTCACAGAATTGTAAAAGTCTTGTAGATCTGGCGGCAACCGAAACGCAACCTATGACACTAAACCCTTTCAAGAAAACGACTTATGGAAACCAAACTGGCATCCGGCCGGACTTGACGGGCGAAGAAAAGATGAGATTGTAGAGTCTTGCCGGATTTTTAATGGCAATGGCGAGACTTCGCACCGGAGCTGGTTGAACGATGGTTGTTAGCACTGTTGAAAAGCACGCACGAAAAAAAGCTCCCCACGCCAGCCGACTTTATCGTGAACTCGTCCCCGCCTATGAAGCGCTTTGGCCAATGGTGGCTAAGAAACGTATAGGCCGAGCGATCGGAAACCTTGGGTTGACCGGCGGCCAGCAGGTTTTGGAAGTCGGTGTGGGGACCGGCATGTCATTATCGGCATATCCCCGAGATGTCGATGTTATTGGTGTCGACCTGTCGGAAGATATGCTCGGCCAAGCCGAGCGCCAGATTCGTGACGAGAGTTGGTCGCGAATCAGCGTAATGCGAATGAACGCGGAACAATTGGATTTTGAAGATTCCATGTTTGATGTGGTGACTTCGTTTCACGTCATCAGTGTGGTTTCCGACCCGCGTCGCATGATGTGGGAAATGCTGCGGGTTTGTAAACCGGGTGGGCGAATACTGATTGTCAATCATTTCCGCAGTCCGAACCCCTGGATCGCCCGGATGGTTGATTCGGCTGGTGCCTTTACCCGGCATCTTGGTTGGCGCACCGACTTGGACTTGCAAGAGATCGTGTCGGAAATGCCGTTGCGGGTTGATCGTCGCTACAAGACATCGCCAGCATCTTTGTTCACCATCCTAAGCGCCTCGAAAACCGCTTCTTAAACGCTGCGATCGTCATTGCCAGTGGTTTCAAGCCGGATTTGCCTGAAGGCGGAATCCATACGATCGGACGAAATGGTACTTCGACCGATAGTTGTCATTTTGCACGCCAATTGTCCGATAGAGTTTTCGTCGAGAGGATCGCCGCGGGGCGAAGACGAACGCGTCTTCGCTTCTTGCGTTGGTGTCGCTCGTTATTTACAACCCG
>DNWZ01000419.1:4917-5658 GCA_003506095.1 Planctomycetaceae bacterium
TGGGAATCGATGCACCGCAATCGATCCCTGTTCACCGACAAGAGGTTTACGAAGCGATTCAGCGGGAAAACCGCCGTGCTTCGCAAACCGACCCCGAAGCGACTCGCACCATCGCGCCGCCCCGCGAAGCGCGTCCGGCACGCGAACCTCGCGACGTGCGTGGGCCACGCCCCAATCGCAACGACTGATAAGTCGCACCACGGACTGCGGTCCTTGCTGAACCGTTCANNGGACGATCAACTTAATCGTGCGGTTCGCTTTTTAGGCAACTCGATGGCGACGCGTCGAGGATTTTTGGGCCTGCGGTTTCTTGAAGGCAGTCTTTTTTTGCGCCGCCGAAAATCGCCAGTTGTTCTTGGTGCTGGCCCTTCTTGCGTTTTGCATTTGCCGATCGAATCGTTTACCAAAGCGATCCGTCTGTAATCGGCAGCGTTTTTTGCCCTCGACGCTTTCAACCTGGCTTTGCGGGGCATCGCAACCTCGTTAAAGCTCAAGGCTTATCTCGCAACTGGCCATGGTCTCTCGTGGTTTCGCCATTTAACACAGTGCGCTTTTGCGAATAAACATTGCTAGCTTGGTGAACTTTTGCCTGATTGCTTCATTTATGTCTTTCAAGACTTCGAAATGCGCTCAGTTTGACGATTATTCGTCCTAGATAGCAGATTCGGTTCATAATTTTACAAAAACGCAGCCGATCTTTCCGTTAGTTGCCAAAACGCGACCGATGTTACCTCGGACGGG
>DNWZ01000783.1 GCA_003506095.1 Planctomycetaceae bacterium
TGTATCTAGCGGCATAACCAGACAGGCGAACCGTGCTCAGCCAATCTGTTGCGATCAGCCTCCGCCATGGACCCGTCGTGCTCCGCTGGTGAATGGCATCAACATGGCCTGTCGGTCTCACCGTTGCAGCAGGCCATGATCGAGTCGACGCTTGGCAATTGCAATGCTTAGCGAGTGAACCGTCGTCTTGTTCCGGTAATTTGGTTGGAGACGCCGGCCTTTAGGTGGGCAGGTTTTTGAACCGGCTGAAGCTCGCCATTGGAAAGCGTAGCGAAGTCTGCGGTTCCCGCATCGTTCGCAGAGCGTGCTGCGATAAGGCGTGCGTTAATTTGATGGGTGGCACCAAATGTAGTAGATGTTAATTTGATGGGTGGCACCAAATGTAGTAGATGATACTAGACTCGGGATTCATCGGCACGCAAAAATCGCTGGTGCCGTTAGCGGCGATCTTCGTCAGAGGTTGAATCTTCAAGCCAGGCGGTATCGTTGGCTTCCAGTTCGCGCTTAGCGCGGGCCCTGGCGTCTTGTCGTGACGTGGAATAGATCCACGCCCCAGCGGCGAGCATGATTGCCACTGCGGCGATAGCGGCCCATTGGCCAATCTTTGCGACGCCAACGACGTCGGTCCGTAGTGGCTCACTGTCGATGATCTGCGACGCCATCACCAGCGGGCCAAACTGATTGCCTCCGCCGTGTCGTTGCATCAATTCGTTTTCATAGCTCCACAAGCGATAAAAAAATCCATCCACCGTCAACTGCTGAGACAGCATCAGCACATCGTTGCGGAGACCTTGCGATGGATCGTCGCCGATTGCTTTTGCAAGAAAATCGGGCAACCGGATCGTCGCCAGCGATATCGGATAGCGGTTCTCGAAAACCGCCGGTTCGACCGTTTTGTCTTGAGGCTCGATCCGGATGACGACGTTTCCCAGTTCACCCAGGGCATCGATTTGCCAGTAATGATCCGAGCCGAGTGCCGCGATGATGGTGGGGTTGTTGAGCGTGACTCGAGTGATTCGAACCGTCTGACAGCGCAAGCGAATCCGCTTTCCGATCGATTCGCCGGGATTCCTTAGCAAATCCGCGGCATCGATCGTTTCCGGTGTCGGTTGGTCGGTCGATTGGACTTCACTGGCGGCACGCAACATCGAGTAGAACGCATTCTGGTCCGCAGCAACAAGCGGTTTGCGATTGAGGCTGCGGAGCTGTTCGATCATGGAAACATCGAACCCGTATTGGGCCAGCAGTGCCCAGTGGCTGCGAATACCGGTTTCATCGACCGAGGGGCCTGCGGCCGGGAACCAGGCGACTTTCGGGGTCGCGATCATTCGAGGTTCGGTGTCACCGCCAGCCGAAACGACCATTCCGATTGCGGACATCGGCTGGTCGAGCGTTTGAGTTTGCGACCAAAGCGAAATCCACGATTCCGGAATCGACGTTGCGATCACACGGAGCGTCGTCCCTTCGTCGGTCTCAATTTCGATACGATAGAGCTGTGAAAAATCCAACACATCGGCCAGATCATCATCGATCTGAATCGAGGCGATCGTTTGGGCTCGACCGCTGATTGCGACCGCATCACCGATCTCCCAGGTCAGCGGATCGCTCGCTGTTGAAATCGGACGCGACGGTTGGCTAGCGAGGCTTGATCGGCCCAAGCGATTGACTTGGAACAGCAATTTTGCAGCTTCGGATATCGATTGGGGATCGTCAGGCCTTCGCCACCAGGCCGACACAGCCTCGACCCGCTGCTTGTCGAAACCGCTGATCGACTGCAACACCGAACGATTGGCCTCTAGCGATGGCTCTTGGGCCGGGACGTTTTCTGGAGAGACAACCAGCGTGCAGATCAACCATCCAAAGCCGATTCGAAACAACGGGCTGATCACTTGCCGCCGCTGACGGACTCGCCAAGCCGTAGGCCCTTGGCATTGCGGTCCGATTTTGGTCGAGGCGTTTTCGGGTCTATGGCTTGTCACGACAGTGTTTCTCCGGGGTCGACTTCGCGGCGGTCGGCTTGGTCGAACGAGGCGAAAAATGAGGGGGCGGCAGGACGCGTCTTTCGTCGCAATGCACGCGAGCGAGCGATCGCCTTGCCCGATTGGAAGAAAATCAGTGCTGCAACCGATACGCCAATCAAGGCGGAACCGGCGACCACCAACCACCCATTCGTTGGCGAAGGCGGCAACACGGTTGCAGGCAAATCGCTCGACGCCGCTGGCTCATACAGTGTTCCGACAACTGCCGGTGCCAGTTCGCGACCGAGGCTCGATTGATAAGCGATGCGTTTTAAGAAGACTCCATCGACCCAAACCGGCGGGCCGTCGGTCAGTGCCGAATCGCCGCCGATTGCAGCGATTGCCGAGGAAACTTCGCGAGTGAACATTACAAACGGGCGTTCGCTGCCATCGCGAGGGCGTAACCAGACTTCCCAGTAAACCTGGACACCGAACGGATTTTCAGCTGCAGGGCGACGAATCGCTCTGGCCACCGACGCGGGCAAAATCACGCGTCGCCGCAAGTAGACATCGGGTTGCTGCAGCAGCGACGTGACGCTCGTCCGACTGGCCGCATCATCCGTTGGACGCGCCGGATCGTCCTCCAGTAAACGATAAAAACCGAGCGTATCGGCACCTTTCCAAACCGCTGCGGCATCGACTCTCCCGATCGCCCACCGATCTAACGCTGATTGCAACAGCGTGATAACCGACTCAGCGTTCCAGTCGAGCGATTCGACTGGTTTTTGGCCCGACTGGATAAATGCCTGCTCAAGTCGATCGGACCACTCATCTGATAAAACGGTCGTTCCGACTCGGCCGGCGGTTCGCCACTGGCCCAGACGCGTCATCAATTCAGCGTTTTTTTCGTCTCCCATGGAGACCAGCGTTTGGTCCAATTGGTTTGCCACCGCCCGCTGCATCTTTTTCGCTTCGACCGAAAGCGGTTCAGCGGGGCCGACATATGGGTGCCGGCCTTCACCCGGTGGCGATGCGGGCAGTCGCGTAATTACTTGGACTTTCGCAACGACATCGTCACCAGATGCGGGGAAAAATGCCTCGTAAACTCGCGGATTCCCAGCTTGTCGCATCACCGCGATGACCAAAATCATGGCGAGCACGAGCCGCATCAGCAGTCGGTACGGAGACTTGCCTTTGGGCCGCCTAGAGTGACGACTGTAGAGATTGTCTTCGGTAAAGGACGACTGAATTCGCATCTTTGGAAAGCCATGGAAGGAACGAACTTAAGTATACTCGTTTCTGTATCACTTTACTGAGCAGGTCTTGTACAATTGCCGGCTTCAATCCGTTCTTGTCCTTTTCCACGTCAGGTCTTGACGATGTCCAATCTAAGAACGCTCATTCTGGCTCGGTCTGTCGCCGCAATTATATTCTGCGCGGGGTGGACAGCCGGCCGTCAATCGATTGCGGTCGAATTAGGTGAGCCAGCCGAGGCATTTGTCGCCCAATTGCGAACGGCGGGCTATTTCGACACGGCGCTGCGGTATCTCGATCGGATTGAGAAATACCCGGGCGTGCCACAGTCGTTTATTGAGGCTATACCGCTAGAGAAAGCCCAAACCTTCATCGATGCCGCGGTTTCGGCACGCAGCGTGTCGGAACGAGACAAGTTTTTTGTCTCTGCGGAGGAAGCGCTCAAAAGTTTCCTGACGAAGTCAGATCATCCGCGACTTTCCGAAGCGAGATTGCAACTGGGCAAGTTGCAGATGGTGCGCGCGGACCAGTTGATGAGCGTTGCGGACCCGAGCGACGAAGCTCGCGAGAATGCTCGCAAGTCGTGTTTGGATGCGGCGGAAACATTCAACGCGATCGTCACCGACCTGAGAGGGACTCTCGAATCGATGCGGGGTCAAAAGATCGACGCAGAAAAGGAACCGGCGAAGGCTGCGCAGCGTGAGCAGTATCGTTACGAGTTTCTTCAGGCCCAACTGCGTGCTGGCGAGGCGAAGCAGTTGGCAGCCAATACCTATCGCGACCCGGTAAAGGATGGCAAGAAGTTGCTCGAAGAAGCGCTCGTCTCGTTTACTGAATTAAGCGAAAAGTACAGCGGGTATTTCCAAGGCGCGATGTCGATGCTGAAACGCGCCCAAGTCCAGCGGGTGCTGGGCGACAAGAAAGCGGCGATCGACAGTTTCCAGCGAGTTCTGGAACAGCCCGAAGTCGACCTACTGCGTCCGTCTCGGATGCAGGCGATGACCGGTTTAATCGAAATGCAGTTAGCCGAATCGGAGCCGAAGCTCGACGAAATCATCGGCCAATCCAAACGGCTCGTCGATGCCGCGCGGCCCAACGAGCGACGGGTGCCCGAGTTTGCGGCTCTGCAGGTTGCACTTGCCAAGGCTTACCTGTTTGATTCCGAGAAATTGATCGCTGCTGGAAAGCAAATCGAAGGTCGCAAGCTCGCTTCGTCAAGCGCTAGGCCGTTGTTGAACGCAGCGGTGAAGGTGCCTGGGTTGCATGAACCCGAAGCTCGTCAGTTATTGTCAAAAATGGGGATCGAAAAAGCGGAAACGTCGGAAGCGGTGCTCGTCGAGCAACCGAAATCGCTTGGAGAGGCGCTTTCGATCGCCCAGCAATTGATGCAAGAGGGTGACGAACTGACTCGGGCTCGCGATTTGCTTGCCGACCAAGTTTCCAAAGGTGGGGAAGGCGCCGAGGCGGCAAAAACAGAACTAGAAACCGCCGATTCCCAAATCAACGAAGGCCGCAAAACGCTGGTCCAGGTGCTACGAGGCGGACTGGCAGTCGGCGGCAGTGAGGCCGAACCGCTCAATTTGGCTCGCCAATATCTCGCATATACGCTTTATCAACGCGGCGATTACTGGGATGCGGCCGCCGTCGGTCAATTTCTGTCGCGCAGTGCTGCCAACAAGCCCGAAGGGCTGCGGGGAGGGTTGATGGCGATCGCGTCATTACAATCCCTGATACGCAGTCTGCCCAAAGAGTCGACCAAAGGCTTGATTCGCCAGCTTGAAGTCCTTGGTGAATACCTTTCCAAAACCTGGCCCAACGATCCCCAAGCCGCCGCTGCCAAGGGAATCCTGATCAGTTTGGCTTTGGATGAAGACCGCTGGGACGATGCACGAAAACTGTTGGCCGAAATGCCCCAAGCAGCCGAACGAGCGAGTTTTCATCGACTGATGGGCCAGTTATTGTGGAACAAGTCGTTGCTGCTGCGGCAAGACAATAAAGCCGCCGAAGGTGATGCACTGCTGCCTCAAGCGGCAAGCGATCTGAAAACAGGCCTCGACGGCATACCTGGCGAGCTGACCGGCCCCGAAGCGTTGCAGGCCGCATTGGTTTTATCGCGAATCGAGATGCGACGCGGCAATTCGGATGAGGTTCTGAAGGTGCTGGACCATCCCAAGTATGGCCCGGTCAAAGCGGTCGAAAAGCTGGGCGAGCCAAAAGACGGCTTCCTAGCCGATATGTATGCAGTCGAATTACAGGCCGTTGTTGGGGTGATGACGTCCGAAGGAAGCGACACCCAAGCATTGATGACGCGAGCCACCGGCGTCATGGAACGCTTGGAGGCAAGTGTCAAAGGCAAGCCCGATGCAAACGAACGCCTGGTGAGGATTTACGTCGGCCTGGCCCGCGACGTAAAGGATCAACTCGATGCCGCTTCGCCGCAACAAAAAACCAAGTTGATCAATGCTTTTCAAGTCATCCTGGACTCGATCGCCAAGTCATCCAAAGACCCGGCTACCTTGCAGTGGGTAGGCCAAACGCTGATGCAAATGGCCGAATCGGCGTTGGCGGACAGCAATCCGGCTGCAAAACAACAAGCGACCACCTTGCTTTCGTCAGCGATTCAAACGTTTGAGATGTTGCAAGGACAACTTGGCGACAAGGCTCCTACCACGCTGAAGTTCCAACTCGGTCGCGCCAACCGGCTCGCCGGTGAGTACAAAAAGGCGATTGACCTGTTTGAAGAGATACTGAAGGTATCGCCGATGATGCTTGACACTCAAGTCGAAGCCGCGACAGCATATGAGCAATGGGCTGCGAAATCCGCTCCTAATTTGGCGGCGGGATATTATCGCGCGGCGCTCTCCGGTGATCGTCCCGGAGCTGACAAGAAAAATGTGATTTGGGGCTGGGGACGCATCAGCCAGTTGGTCAGCGGGCGGACAGACTTTCGCAAGCAATTTTTCGAAGCTCGATACCATGTCGCTTTGTCACGATTCATGCTCGGAAAGGTAATCAACGATAAAAAGATGATGGAACAATCCGTCAGGGACATTACGCAGGTCGCTGCACTTTATCCCGACATGGGTGGGCCCGAACAACGCAAGGATTTTGACCTTTTGATGAAAGAAATTCAAAAAGGTTTGGGGATAAATCCTACAGGATTACCATAAAAAACTCGGGTCGGGTTAAAGTAGAGGCTTCTTTGGAAGCGTCGCTATGCCCCGAAGCTCAAAACGTAAACCACTTTTCGCAGGATTGCCCTCGTTTCACAGGGCGTCATGCGCCTCCGTCGCCACCGACTTTCCTAATCTTTATGCATGCGTCGATTAAAAATCAGGTAAACACACTCAATGGGTGCCCATTTAGTCGAGTAATCGCTCGGATATTGGCCCTCGTTCTACTGGTTCTGGCCGTTACGTCGTCCTCATCAGCATGGGCTCAAGTCGATCGCATTGTCCCTATTAAAGGGCCGACGGTGATCGGAAAAATTACCGAGATCAAGCGAGATTCGGTAACGCTAGAATCGAGCTCCGGAAAGCAGACGTTCACTATCGATAGAATCGGCACATTGATTTTTGATGCTGAACCGCCGCAGTTGACCAGTGGCAGAAGAGCTGCGGTGGAAGGCAATTACGAACAGGCAGCACAAGATCTCAGTGGAATCGACTTCAGTAAGGCGATGCGAGATTTTGTCAAAGCCGATGCATTGTTTTATGTTGCCCGCACCGAGGCCGCGTTGGCTCTGGCCGGTCGTGGTGACATTACCGAAGCGACTCGAAAGATGCGAGGCTTTGCTGGCGCAAATCAACAAAGCATCCACTTTTATAGCGCCGCAAAGATCATGGGAGACCTCGCGGTTGCCGAAGGCAAGTATGACGATGCGGTGAAGTTCTATACTTTTCTGGCGAACGCGCCGGTTCCTGAGTTGAAGATTGAAGCGGAATACCTTGGTGGAGTCGCCAAACTGAAGCAAGGCAATGCAGCCGAAGCGGACGCCAGTTTTACGAAAGTGATCGGTGCGAATGTTCAGTCCGAACTCGGCGCCCAATTGCAAACACTCGCAAAGACCGGAAAAGCGGTCGCGTTGGCCAAGCAAAACAAGGGCAGCGAAGCCGTCGCGTTGGTCGATTCGCTGATCACCGAACTCAATCCGGACAACTCTGCAATTGCCGCGCAAGTTTACAATGCCCAAGGTGCAAGCTTAGAAGCGATTGGCGACAATGAAGGTGCAGTGTTAGCCTACTTACACACCCACTTGATGTTTTCCGGACAATCCGGTCCCCACGCCGAAGCACTGTCGCGATTGATCGAACTTTGGCCAAAAGTCGGCAATCCCGAACGTGCCAACGAAGCTCGCCAGGAATTACAACAACGATATCCGGGTTGGAAAAAGTAATCGCCGCGACATCAGGCCATAGGCCTGAGATCTGCGGACATTTGACGATTTAAAATCGGTATCGATCCCTACACTCCTTTTCAAAAATTAACTAACGCAGGAACGCATTCGATGGTCTTCAATGGTCTAAACAATTTCTCCTTGGTTGCCGGGCGCTTGGCCATGGCGTTGGGCATCGTTTTAGTCGCGTTCTGCTTGACCGTATCGCCCGCATCCGCTCAAGACGATGCGGCCCCAGTCGCGGAACCGGCACCAGCCCCCGCACAACCTGCCGCAGATCCAGGTGCCGCACCTACGGCCGCCAAACAGCAAAGTTTGCTCAGTTGGACCGCCGAATCGCTCGGATGGCCCTATGTCGTTATCTTCCTGGCCTTGTCCTTCACATTGGTTTCGCTGTTTGTGATGAACCTATTGGCCGCAAGACGAGAAACCTTGCTGCCGCAAGAATTGGTCGACGGCTTTGAAGAAAAGTTGAATGAAAAACAGTTTCAAGAAGCTTATGATCTAGCCCGCGCCGATGAATCCGTTCTCGGACAAGTCCTTTCCGCTGGTCTTGCAAAGCTGTCCAAAGGTTACAACAAGGCTTTAGAAGGGATGCAAGAAGTCGGTGAAGAGGAAAGCATGAAGCTAGAACACCGGCTCAGCTATATGGCTTTGATCGGAAACTTAAGCCCGATGATCGGTCTGTTCGGAACCGTGCAAGGGATGATTTCATCATTCCAAGTGATTGCACTTGGCGGAGCGACGCCAAAACCCGCTGACCTAGCCGCCGGTATTTCAACCGCTCTGTTCACAACACTGGTCGGATTGGCTGTCGCGATTCCCGCGATCGCAGCTTACAACATTTTGAGAAACCGGGTCACACGATTGTTATTAGAAGTCGGCGTGACCAGCGAGAACTTAATGAGCCGATTCGAAGACTTCCAGCCACAAGTTACCAAAAAGTAAACTCCGATGCCTTCAGTCGCCGCCTTTTGGCGGCTTGCGTGGATGGTAGAAGTCAAATTTAAAATCGCGACAACAACTCGGAAACAGCTTTCATGCGTGTGAAATCAAAAAAGGTCGATCTTGCCGAAGGCGATTTGACGCCCATGATCGACATGGTTTTTCAATTAATCGCATTCTTTATGGTGTTGATCAATTTCGCACAAACCGAAGCCAATGATCGTGTCGTGCTGCCCAAAAGCGTTTTGGTAAAGCCGCCTGACGAGGCGTTGGAGTTTCCGATCGTCCTGCACGTCACTCAAGATGGCGAAGTCATTCTCGGTGGCGAAGGTTTTACCACCGACACATTGCGAATCGGGCTCAACCGCGAATTGGCGGTCATTAATTCCGAAGGCAAAAAACCGGGTGACGCCAATGTTATTATCCGAGCACACCGCAACACTGCGGCGGGTGACGTCCAGGAAGTGATTCGTGTTGCCCAAGAACAGAAACTTGAGAAGTTCGCGCTGCGGGTTAAGGAGGATCGGACATGAAAGTGCGAAATAAGCAAGAGGAACTCAAACACGAAGTCAACATGACCAGCATGATTGACATCGTCTTTCTGCTGTTGGTCTTCTTCGTCATGACGTTCAAGATCGTGGAACTCGAAGGTGACTTCAGCGTGCGAATGCCGCTGGCGAGCAATTCCACGGGCGTGGTCGACGATACTGAACTGCCGTTGAAACTGCGTCTGAGGGCTAACGACCAAGGCGAATTGGTTTCGATCGCAATGAACGAAGTCCAACTTGGGACCGACTTTGCCGCGTTGCAAAACACCGTCATCGGCTTGGTCGGAAACGCCGGTCCGAGCGAGAACGCTGAAGAGGGTCCCGAAGTGGAAATCGATACCGATTTTAATCTTCGCTATGAACATGTGATCGAAGCGATCACTGCGGTCAGCGGTTACAAGGAAGGTGACCAGACTGTCCCCTTGATCGAGCGGATCAAGTTCGCCAAACCGCGGCGTTAAATCTTCCCCATTCTTCCTGACGCAACTTTTCGGCATGAGCATGAACTTCGCGATTGATTCAAGTCGATTGCGATGGTGTGGTCGGTAACTTCCGAGCGCAATTCGAAATGCATCACGCCCGTTTTTGCTTCAGGGAAGAAAATCTTGACCGATCCGATTGCCTGTACGGCTGACAGAGCAGAGGCCGATGAGCAAGCTGGTAACCTGCTTGCGGACCTCGAACGACGGCAAGACGACGTTCTGGCACAATTGGATGAACTCGACCGTCGTGTCAGCGACTTACTCCGAGGTTTGGGCGTAACCCTGATCGAGGACTCCGAGACGATCGAGTTCGTTGACGAGAGCGACGTGGAAAGCGAAGCGGCGGTCTCGGTCGAAATGACCTCTACAAACCCCTCCATCGCGGCTTTACCGATTACCGGTGACGCCCCCGGTTCCGCCCAGGATCAAACGACTGAATTGAATGTCGGCTTTTCGAAACTGCCAAGCGGGACCGCGAAGTCTCGTGGCAGCAAGCGTTCCAAGACAGCGTTCAACGACTCGACGACCTGGGATCAAAAGTCTCGCGCGGCGTGATTCGCCACCACCCAATCAAGAGACATCGGCTTCTTCAAACGCCTCGATTTCGAACGGATTGCTGCGATAGCCATCTTTGCCGATCGCAAACAGTGCTGCCGATAGGATCAAATAGGTGGGGATAAAAAGCGGCCCCCATCGTTCGTACTGGCGGACATGAACACGTTCGTGAGACCGTGTGATGTGCAGATAGAAAGCGGATTGGCCCAAGACCGCATGTCCCAAAGTCATCGCTGCAGCGGAGACCCAAAGTTTGGACAGCAGTTTCGAAATACGCGGTCCGTGGATTTCGAATACTCCGTCAACGAAAGCGAATTTGCCACCTAGGACAAGTCCCAACGCGATCCCGACGCAAGTATTCGGGCTCGCCCAAAGGTAGGCGGCTATGCGGATCGGCAGTCGCATCCATCGCGTCAATTCGTATCAATCCTCAAGGTCGAAATCCGATTCGTCGTCGGTCTCTGGATAAGCTTCGGTCGGGGTGACCAACGTATCGCCCAGCAAATCGATCTGTTCATCCGTCAGTCGAACATACCCCAGCGATCGCACGACTTCCAGCACTTCACTGCAAGTCGGGAACATCCGTCCGGCCGAACGCTTGTAATCATCCATCGCTCGCATGAAATCGAGTTCATCCTGTTGATAATCGCGTTCGCAGGTCGTTGGATCGATGTGGCGACGACGAGCTTTCTTATCGCTGGCAGGTTGCGTTGCAGGCTTTGAATCCTGTCCGCGTCGGTCATTTGACCGACGATCAAGTGTAACGATCGAGTCCGATGCGATTGACTGGGCGATTGAGGTCATTTCGTGTGCTCGGAAGGTTGGCAATTGGAAAGGATAAGCTCTGCACAACGGCAGGCCCGATTCCACCGCATTTGGCGAGTGGGAAATCTTTGTCAATTGAACCTAGCACGCAGATCCGGAGCAGATTGCCGACTGGGTTGAGTTTCAGACCAGATTTAGCACGATTGCGTCATTGCCAAGGTACGACTGCGACGGTTGCAACGAAAACGATATTGTCCGCCGACATGCCAAACGTCTATGACCTATTGTTGGTATGGATACATCCGCAGATGGCCTGCCCCTCTCCGGGGAGGCAAAAAAACAATGCAGATAGGCACTTAATCCAGGACAACCGACACTTCGGACAAAGCCATGGCAGCAGCTCCCTCGGAACGTCGCGGCTCGGAA
>DNWZ01000769.1 GCA_003506095.1 Planctomycetaceae bacterium
CGCCTTTCGAAGGCCAGGATCGCTCCGTCCCAATCGAAGCTCGCAGTTTTTTGAAAACGTTGGATAAGTATTCAACGGCTGGCATCATTGAGTATTTGTGATGAACGAGAGTAGTTGTGATGACCGAAAACGATGAACATTTATTGAAAGTCCAGCAATTGTTCGTGCGGTATCAGACGCAGTTGAAAGCCTTTGTGGTTGCACTCAGCCCGGGGTTTGCGCAGGCGGATGACGTGCTGCAGGAAGTTTTTCTGGCGGTGACTGCCAAGGCCCATGACTTTGACCTGGACAGCAATTTCTTGGCTTGGGTACGAGCGATCGCACGCTTCAAGGTGCTGGAGGCTCGGCGGCGCAGCGGTCACCAATCGCTGAGTTCCCATGTACTGGAGTCGCTGGCAGCTTCGTGTCCGGATGAATGGGCCAGTGAGGAGCGACTCAAGGCAATGGCGGATTGCATGGGCGCTCTGGCGCCTCGGGCAAAAGAACTTGTTCAGTTGCGGTATCAGCGCGAGCACTCGCCGAGGGAGATTGCCCGGATGTTATCGCGGAGCGTGAATTCCATTAACGTCGCTTTGTCGAAAGCCCGACTCCTGCTTCGTGAGTGCATCAGTCGGCAACTCGGCGGTCAAGGAGCGTGATCGATGAGCAACCAATATCTCGACAAACTGATCAACGCCTATCTCGATGAAGCACTCACACCTGCAGAACAGGCTGAGCTTGAGACGCAACTTCAAGATTCCGACGCTGCAAGACAGCGGTTCTGGGAATTAGCTGAAGTCCATGGCCTGGCGGGTGATGTGGCGCGGACTCTTTGGCTCGATGTTGACGCGGTCGTAACGCGTGCTTCCAGCTTATCGGTCGACCTTGCACAGGCTGAAAGCCGAGGCCACAATCGGCTGAATCGTATCTTCCTGGCTCCACTCAGCGCGGCCGTGTTGGGATTGGTGATCGGCATGCTTTCGACCGCCGCAATCTGGGCAGCAACGACATTGAAGCAGCAACAGGTCGTCACGATCTTCCATGACAGTTTCGAATCGGGACCGAGTCCCGTGGCAAGCGGAGCGCCGCTCGATACCGATGCCTGGGGCGCTGACTACTCAGAGATTGTCGAAGCGTGGCCTTCGCTTCGACCGGTCGATGGCAAACGGATGCTGCGTTTCCTGCGAGCGGACTATCCAGGAAAAGAGAAGCAAGTCGGCTATTTCGGTGACCTTTATCGTGTGATTGATCTGCGAGGGGACGTATCCCAATTTGCTGACGGCAACGCCGTGGTGAGCGTTGAGGCTGCGTTTGCATCACTTGCCCTTGAGGAGTCCGGTCGTTTTTCCCCTCACCTTACATTGCACGCACTTGAAAAGTTGCCAGCGAACACAGAAGCGTGGCATGCCATGTTCGAGATACCGAGACGTCTGGAGGAAGCGTCGCTGGCCTCCGCGAGTCGGCAGGAACTTTTCTTGTCGAGCGATCCGTGGCGGCACATGAGTCTTGAAATGCGACTGCCGCCCAAGACCCGTTATCTTCTCGTTGGATTGCACATCGGCGACATGGAGGCTGCGCGATACAGCGGCGGTCTGCCATCAGATGTCGTGTTTGAGGGACAATTTGTTGACGATGTTCGGGTGAAGTTGCACCGTCATTGGGCTCTGTATGAAAAGACGACTGACACTCTCGGGCAAGGCAAAAAACTATGACAGGAAGCTGAAAGCGGAAAAATTAGAGAGTTAATCATGACGAATAGTGGTTTATATCATTTCAATTCCGTCCGGTTTTCGGGGGCGATTGCTCGTTGCGTTTGCCTGCTGCTTTGCTCGGCGTTGGCGTGTGTAGTTCGTGCTGATGAACCGGTAGATTTCACGCTAAACATCGCTCCGATCTTTCAGACTCATTGCATTGATTGTCATGGGCCGGATGAACAGGAAAGCCAATTCCGACTGGATCGATTAGCAACCATGCTTTCCGGTGGGAACTCGGGTGAGCCTGCTGTCGTGCCGGGAAAGCCGGACGAGAGTTTTTTGTTGAAGTTGATTCGGCACGAAGAGTCTGGCAAGGAAATGCCGCCGGGGGAATCGTTATCGAAAGGTGAGATCGAGCTCATCGAACAATGGATCGCCGGCGGAGCAAAAATTCCGGAAAGCTACGGACCAGCGAAAACAGAAGTCGATCTTTCGCACTGGGCGTTTCAGCCAGTGAAGCGTTCTCAAGCAAGTGGTATTGACGAATTCGTGCGCAGTACACTGACGGCTAACGGCTTGAAGCCATCGCCCGCTGCCGAACGACGTGTTTTGATTCGACGGTTATATCTTGTGATGCTGGGCATTCCGCCAACATCGCACCAGGTCGAAGCGTTCGTGACGGATGAAAGTGAAGACGCCTGGCAGACGCTCGTGGAACGCGTTCTTGCAAGTTCGCATTACGGTGAACGCTGGGCGACGTACTGGCTGGACCTGGTACGATTCGGCGAGACGCATGGCTTTGAAATGAATCGCGAGCGACCGACGGCGTGGCAGTATCGTGATTGGGTCATCCAGTCATTCAACGACGACAAGCCATACAATGAATTCGTTCGCCAGCAGATCGCGGGCGATGCATTGGGAGCCGAAGTGGCCACAGGGTTCCTTGTGGCTGGTCCCGTCGATCAAGTCAAAGGTTCCGACCCGAAACTGCGACAGGCTCAGCGAATGAACGAGCTCGACGACATGATCAACACCACCGGCACGGCGTTTTTGGGAATGACGACTGGTTGTGCGCGATGCCACAATCATAAGTTTGATCCCATCAGCCAGCGCGATTACTACTCGATGCAAGCCGTGTTCGCCGGCGTTCAACACGGCGATCGCTCACTGCCGCCTTCGCCGGAAACCAAACAGCAGATCGCGACGCTGGATGCGGAGATCGCAGAACTGACTGACAGGCTGAAGAAATTCATTGCCGAAGATGAATCGAAACTACGTCCGTCCGTCAACGCCAAGCAGAACGAAGAGGTCTTCGAGAAACGAAAAGCACGCTTCATTCGCTTCACGATTCAGAAAACCACTGGCGGCGCAGGCTGTATTGATGAGTTGGAGATTTACGCTGAAGGAAGTAACGTTGCTCTGGCTGGCAGCGGTGCCAAAGCGACATCGTCCGGCGACTTCGTGCATCCAAAACATAAACTGTTGCACATCAACGATGGACGTCACGGTAACGATCGCAGTTGGATTGTCGATTCTGCGAAAGGCGGCTGGGTTCAAATTGAACTCGCCGCACCGGCCATCATCGACCGCGTCGTCTGGGGCCGCGATCGTGACGGACATTTTGCCGACCGGTTGCCGATCGAATATCGCATCGAATCCGCAGTGGAAGCGGGCCAATGGGAATTGTTAGCGTCATCGGCTGATCGAACAGCTTACTCGGGTAGCAAACCTTCCGAGCCAGAGTATCAGTTCGCGAAGTTTCCGGATGCGGAAGCGGTGCAGGGTGAGACGTGGTTGAAGCGGTTGCAGACAGCTCGCGACGAGAAAAAGGAACTCGAAGGTTCGACACTCGTTTATGCCGGCACGTTTTCACAGCCCGGTCCCACGCATCGTTTGTATCGCGGCGAACCAGATGCGAAGCGCGAGCAGGTTGCTCCAAATGCGATCGAAGTCTTCACATCGCTGAATCTGTCGCCCGAC
>DNWZ01000399.1 GCA_003506095.1 Planctomycetaceae bacterium
TTGAGCGAGCCGATCCTGCGCCACATGAGCTTGAAAGTCGATCCGCGGTTGGTTGAGCCGATGCTGGCGCACGCCCGCGGTGAAGCGTCGCTGCCTCGACCCGATGCATCGGCAATTCAGATCGATGAATCAGACGCACTTGAAGTCTGATCGCCCGGTCGGTTTGTTGTGCCAGATGTCGGAACGATTGTTCTGGAATTGTAGTCTAGGCCCCTCGGCGGGCGAAGAGTTTACTGACTTGCACCTTACCGAGTATTAATTGCCATGGCCAGTTACAACCGCGTGATGTTGATCGGTAACCTGACTCGAGACATCGAGCTGAGGCACACGCCCGGTGGAACTGCGGTTACAGACATGGGAATGGCGGTCAATGATCGTCGCAAAAATACACAAGGCGAATGGGTCGATGAGGTGACTTACGTCGATGTGACGTTGTGGGGCCGGATCGCGGAGATCGCTTCAGAGTATCTCCGCAAAGGTTCACCCGTTTTCATTGAAGGTCGATTGAAGCTCGATTCGTGGGAAGCCGAAGGTCAAAAGAAGTACAAACTACGGGTCGTCGGTGAGCGGCTGCAATTGTTGGGAAGTCGGCCTGATGATGGTGCAGCTAAACCCGATTACTCTCGCAGCGGTAGTCCGCCAGTAGCCCGCCAGGGTCGGGAGGATTATCAAGACGATGATCATGGTGGTGCAGCGGTAGACGAGTACTCGCCGCCTGGCAGGCGCGAAGCACAGCCGACTGGTGACGGTCCTGGATACCAGGAAAATGACATTCCTTTTTGATCGAAAATGATCAAAAAGAGATCAAGATTGCTTGTTCCGATTGGACTGTGCCGATTGGACAATGGCAAAGACAAAACTACGGCGGTCGCTAACTTGCGATTGTCCAAACCGCTTGACAGCGGCCGCGACCATCCGCAGCGATTGTGAAGCGAGGGAAAAAACACGGCATAGAGCCGTGGCGGATTTCCGACAATTTTTTTATCATCCCAACGTTAATTCAACGGACCCCTGGTGGGCACCGTCTATCGAACCCCAGAGGCTAAGATGCCCCAAGCGAAAACGACCGGTCGAACCGTCAAACGAACCCACAAGCGACTCCCCAAGGGAGACAACGGTGGTTGCAAATTGCTGTTGATTCACAACGTTGAACACCTCGGACGACAAGGCGACATCGTCGAAGTCAAGCCCGGATATGCTTTTAATTTCCTGTTGCCGCAAGGTCTGGCGACCGTTGCAACGGAGCACCATCAGCGGATGGTCGAAAAACACCGTGAAAAACTTCGTCAAATCGAGCTCGAAAAATTGGCGCACTTCCGCCGAGCCGCCGATGAATTGGCCAAACAGTCGATTACGATCGAAGCCAACGCGAACGATGATGGCCACCTGTACGGCAGTGTTGGTGCTCACGAAATCGTCGATGCCTTGAAGGCTGCTGGCGTGACACTCGCGTCGGATCAAATCCGACTCGAAGGCCCGCTTCGCGAACTCGGACTTTATACCGTCAAGGTTCACTTCCACACCGAAGTGCAAGGCGAAGTGAAGGTTTGGGTCGTTCCAACAGCAAACTCCGACGCTTCCTGATCCGCTCGGTTGTCGCAGCGTTTGCTTTCCGCAGACGCTTCGTGGACCGAGTCGCCTGTTTTGAGCCAACCGTTTGGTTGGCCACTGTAGGTCCATCTGCTAGAAAGTTGGCAGGATGTATCTTTCGATGCTGCGAAACAAGAAGCGTTGACTAGGCTGGATGGTTGGTTGCGGTGTGATCTGATTTGTTTCAGATTACGTGCGGTTGTATATGGGGCTGTGGCGAAACTGGCAGACGCGCTGGATTTAGGATCCAGTTCCTTCGGGAGTGCAGGTTCAATTCCTGTCAGCCCTACTTTTTAGCTCACTGTCATTCTTGATAACGAGGATGATGGTGAAACGCTTTTTCAGATTACAGTTTCCATCTGAGGGCGAATCGGCGTGCATTGAGCCGATATTGAGCCACTCAGGCTTTGCGGCACATATTCTCTCTATTTGATCAGATCAACTGTGATACTCATTCTGAAAACCGGTGCAACTGAATCGCAGATTGCACACGTGATCGAGCGCGTCGAGGCACTCGGTATGCGAGCTCATCTGAGTCGTGGCACCTATCGCACGATCGTTGGAATCATTGGCGATGAAAACAAAGTACGCGAAGAACCATTGCGTGCGATCCCGGGTGTCGAAGCAGTGGTGCCCGTGCTGCCGCCGTATAAGCTCGCATCGCTGGATGCCCATCCAGAGCCGAGCGTAGTCGACGTTTCAGGCGTCAAAATCGGTGGCGGCAATCTGGCAATGATCGCCGGGCCGTGTAGTGTTGAAGACGAACCAAGAATGTACCGTATCGCCGAAAGTGTTCGCGATGCGGGCGCCAATATCTTTCGCGGCGGTGCTTACAAGCCGCGGACCAGTCCCTATGCGTTTCAAGGTCTTGGCGAAGACGGGTTGAAATTGCTGAGAGACGTCGGTGCGGCTTATGCAATGCCGGTTGTGACCGAAGTCACCGATGTTCGCTGCGTTGAAGTTGTTGCTGAGTATGCCGACATGATCCAAGTCGGTGCTCGCAACATGCAGAACTTTGTTTTGTTAACCGAGATCGGCAAGACGAATCGTCCCGTGCTGCTCAAACGCGGCATGAGCGCGACGGTGACCGATTTGTTGATGAGTGCCGAATACGTGCTCAGCCAAGGGAACTCGAACGTTGTGCTATGCGAACGCGGAATCAAAAGCTTTGATACCGCGACTCGCAATCTGTTCGATGTTGCCGCCGTTCCACTCGTACAAACCCTCAGCCACTTGCCGATCATTGTCGATCCGTCGCACGCAACGGGACGCCCCGACCTGATACCAGCTTGCGCCTTGGCCGGTTTGGCCGCCGGCGCAGACGGTGTACACATTGAAGTTCACGATTGTCCCGAAGTTGCTAAGAGCGATGGGCCGCAGGCATTGTTGCCATCGCAGTATCGCGAATTGTGTGACAGGATGAGACAGATGGCCGAATTGCTCGGCAAGCAGATTTCCCCCTTACCGAAGGCATTGGCATGAGCCGTCGCCCGTTTATTGCAGGCAACTGGAAGATGAACACCCGCCAGAGTTCGGCGGTTGCGTTGGTCAAAGACTTGATTTCTGGGCTTGGAGCCGAATCGGTCGCTGAAGTTGCCGTTTGCCCGCCCAGTATTTATCTAGCGGCGGTTGCTGATGCGATCGCCGGTTCGCCGATCGAACTGGGGGCACAAAATCTCTACCCAGCGACCGATGGGGCCTTCACCGGCGAAGTCAACGCAGCCATGTTGTCAGACGTCGGTTGCCGATTTGTAATTTTGGGGCACAGCGAGCGACGCCAATTGATGGGCGAAACTGACGCGGATGTTGCCAAGAAATTGCAGGCTGCTTTCGCCGGTAATTTAGTACCGATCGTGTGCGTCGGTGAAACCCTGGCCGAGCGTGAAGCCGGCGACACAGAAAAGGTCGTTGAAACGCAAGTGCGCGGTTCACTCGAAGGCCTGGACGAAGTGCGAGCGGCAGGAATCGTAATCGCCTACGAACCGGTTTGGGCAATCGGAACCGGTTTGACTGCGACCCCGGCTCAGGCCGAAGCAGTCCACAAGATGATTCGCACGTTGTTGGGCGATATGTTCACGCCTCACATCGCTTCGCAAATACGCATTCAGTATGGTGGCAGCGTGAAAGCGGACAATGCAGCGGAACTGCTGGGCCAAGAAAATATTGACGGAGCCTTGGTCGGCGGTGCGAGCCTCAAATCGGCTGACTTTCTGGCCATCATTGCCGCAGCGAGCAAGAGCTGATTCGATTCACGATGATTGCAATTTTCCAGGTCGCGGTCCGGGTAGAGCGGGCAGCGGCATTGACCCCGGCGGCAACGGAAGCGACACTTTCGGGCGACCGTTTTTTACAAGTTGAATGACCGTTTTTAGAAATTGATGCATTCCATCGGACGGACCGTATGATCTTCACACCTGTTTTGGCGGACTTCGTCAGCGCGCTGCTTGGCTTTGCACTTTTCGGCGTTTCGTTGTTTTTGATTCTGTTGATCCTTGTACAACGTGGCCGCGGTGGCGGTTTAACAGGAGCACTCGGTGGTCCAGGTGGCCAGAGCGCTTTTGGTACCAAAGCAGGCGATTTGTTCACGCGAATCACCAGCTTCGTAGCACTTGGTTGGATTGCTTTATGCGCGTTCACCATGTGGCTGATCGGTTCGCACAGCCCAAGCGTTGCGGTCGACCCAACACCCGTTGTCCAGCCGACACCGGCCGAAGCGGCCAAGGGCGGCGTCAACGAGTTGCTCGATTTGGGACTTGAGCCAGGTCAGATGGGCGGTACGTTAACTCCGACGACACCTGCGACCGACGCAGAAATCACCACGGACGCCGATCTATCGGTTCCGGATCCTGCCACCCCACCAGCAACAGAAACACCAGCGCCACCCGCTGCCGATACACCCGCTGCTCCAGCAACAGAGGCTGCTGCACCTGTTGAAACTCCCAATCCATAATGCAGACGTCGCTTCGGCGATTTGAAGAATATTCTAAGCACCTCCTTTTTTGGGTGGTGCTTTTTTTGTTACCGATAACCCATTCCTAAATCCCCAAATCGAGTTCGACTCAATGACAGCCACTGCTTCAAATTGCAATTACGGGCCAATGATCGCCGATTCTTGTCGCCTTTCATTGGCGTATGCGGAGCGACTGTTGAAGGATATACCGACGGAACGATTCGCGCGACTGGCCACCGTTGGCGATGAAGTTGTCCAGTCGAACCATCCGGCGTTTATCTATGGGCATCTCAGTCTTTACCCGTGTCGCATTGTCGCCGAACTTGGACACGACGCCGCGTCGGTCACGCCGACCGAAGCCTATGTAAAAATCTTCGATCACAATGCTAAATGCGTCGACGATTCAGAAGGATCAATCTATCCGGCGATGGATGAAATCACCGAGCGATTCTTTGCCGCCCATCGCATGGCGCTCGATGCATTGACGACTGCGGATGACTCCTTGTTCAAGCAGATCAATCCGAACGAAGCGATGCGAGGTAAGTTTGCGACCATCGGATCGATGCACGGATTTTATGTCGGTGGCCACATCATGATTCACATGGGGCAACTGAGCGCCTGGCGTCGCATGATCGGACTGCCACCAGGCTAAACATTGTCCGCTGATAAGATTTAGATGCATCGTTTGCAATCATGTTCTTACCCTTGATTGGACTCCGCCATCAAGATTTTCAAGGCGTCGATACCGAGCATGCCGACACGAATTCCCATTTCTTGAGCCACCTTGCTCACGTCGGCAATCTTGGCGTTCAGCAGATCCTCGGGCTCGCATAGCGGATGAGTCGGGGTGCCCCGAGCAATTGCGATCGCAAAACCGAACTGCGAAGCGATCGAGCAATCATACAACCCGCATCCTACAATCCCGCGATCGGTGTGAATCACACAGTACTGACCACCAGGCCATCGATAGCTGCAACCGAGTACTTGACCGAAGGGAAGTTCGATCGCTTCATGACGACTTTGAAGATGTCGGATACTCATAATCGGCGTTGGGGCAGGATCAGAATGCCAGGTGGGAAACAGGACTTTCTGGCGTGCAATCATCTTAGCAGTTATCGACTATTGGCAGCGTTGATTCACGCTAAACAGCAATGCGGCTGGTCAACATGGACCAGTGGTGGGGTATGCGGCAGTTCGCAGGACGTTTTCCGTTGCAAGCTTAGGCCGCTACTGGCTCATCGCATTTCCTGTGGGAGCGAACCTGAATCGTCTAGGTGGCCTCCTGAAGCCAGAGTTTTTCGTCGCCGGGTCGCGTGTTCAAGGCCGATATTTTTCCGAACTTTGGTTGAGTTGGGGCGTTGACGCTTAGTCATGATTTTGGAATGCTACGCAAAGTCCAACGACAAGCGGTCGTGGCGAAATTGGCAGACGCGCTAGGTTGAGGGCCTAGTGGGGGCAACCCCTTGGAGGTTCAAGTCCTCTCGACCGCATTTCTCAGAACTGCATTGGCCAAGGATCGATGGACAATTGAGCGTTTTTCGAGAACTCGCTCAGCTTAACACTCCTGGAATCGTCTTCCAACTTTGAGCAACCCCGGTCAGGCGTTCCTGGCGGCCGGCATGCTCAAAGAATAGGTCGTCAGGATTTAGGCCAAGCGAGGTGAGGATTGTGGCATGCAGGTTCTTAATCGACTGCGGTTGGTCGGCAGCACGCAGGCCGATGTCGTCCGTTGAGCCGATCGCGTTGCCCGCCTTCACGCCGCCCCCGGCGAGCCAGATCGTAAATCCGTAGGGGTTGTGATTGCGACCGCCGTTGCCTTGCACCATCGGAGTGCGACCGAATTCGCCCGCCCAAATGACGAGTGTCGAGTCGAGCAGGCCACGTTGTTTCAGGTCGGCTAGCAGCGCTGCAATCGGTTGATCGGTCTGGGCGGCGTTGCGTTTGTGGTAGTCGGTGTTGTTTTCGTGTCCGTCCCAGCCGAGCTTGTCAACGGCATTGTAGAGCTGCACGAATCGGACTCCCTTCTCGACCAGTCGTCGCGACAACAAGCACATTCGTCCAAAAGTTGCCTTGTCTTTGTTCTCGTCATGAAGCCCGTAAGCGTCCTGTGTCGCTTGCGTCTCCAACGCCAATTCGCCGATATCGATCGACTCGGATTGCATTCGATAAGCCAACTCATACGACGCAATGCGGCCATCGAGATCGAGCACCCCTGGTCTTGTTGCCGCGTGTTGGCGATTGAGCGTCTGAGCAAAGTCCAGTGTGGATCGTTGCACGTCGGCGAACTCTGCGGGCGGTTGCAGGTTGAGCACGGGTGAGCCTTCATGCCGAAACTGTGTCCCCTGAAATGCGGCCGGTAAAAACGCATTGCTCCAATTGGCTGATCCACCGAGCCCGCCGACCTTGTAAAGCAACACATATCCCGGCAGGTTCTGGTTGATGGAACCCAATCCATAAGTAACCCATGAACCGAGGCTCGGCTTGCCGCTGAGGATCGCACCGGTGTTCATCAGATAAGTCGCTGGGGCGTGATTGGAGCTGTCACTGAACATCGACCGCACCTGACACAGTTCGTCGATCTGCTTTGCGGTGTGTGGCAACAGATCCGAGACCCATTGTCCCGACTCGCCGTGTTGGGCCCATTTCCACGGACCGGCCATCAATTCGTCTTTGCAATGATTGAAGACACCGCCGACTTTGTCGGGATTCTTTTTGAATGATTCCGGTACCGGCTGGCCATTTAGCTTTAGCAATTCAGGTTTATAGTCCAACAAATCAAAAGTCGAAGGCCCGCCGTATTGGAATAGAAAGATGACTCGTTTGGCCTTGGGTGCGAAATGTGGCAATCGCTCCGCCAATGGCTGCAACGGGTCGATTGCTTGGTGTTTCGGCGGCGCAGCACGGAGTTCATCGGCCAGCAGTGCGCCGAGCGCGACGCTCGCGAAACCTCCGCCGGTTCGTGTCAGAAAGTCACGACGAGATTGAATGATCATGGAAGACTTTCAGTCGATGTAGGCGAACTCATTGAGATTCAGAATCGCTCGGCAAAGATCGGTAAGTGCCAGCAGGCTCGCTCGGTCACCTGCCTTGTGGTGATGTTCAGCGTGACGATTCAGGAAGTCGATCGACAGCTGACACTCCTGATCCGTTGGCTTTCGATTCAGGGCGATTTCAAATAACGCGTCTAAGAGTTGTTTGGTCGTGGCGGTTTCAGCGAAGTCGAGCTTGTCGGTTGCCTCGGCCAGTCTTTCGGCCAGCGTCTGTGCATAGCGCACACCTTCGGGGCTGTTGAGCAACATGAGGGCTTGCGGTGCGACCACCGTAGTATCTCGACGCGCACAGGAAACGGTCGTGTCTGGCAGATCAAAGGTTTGCAAAAACGGAATTGGCAGACAGCGTTTGCGTACCAAGAAGACGCTGCGAACGTTAGTCTGCTCAACAGGGTCGGCGTACCAGCCTTGCATGCGTCCGCCGTCTCCGCCGTTCTCTGCTTCAAGGATCGCAGGCTGTGCCTTGAGCAATTCGTCCGGCACCGGAGGCCAAATCGGTTTGCCAGCGTTATAGGGTTTCAGGAGGCCGGAGACGCTGAGCAGTGCATCTCGCAAAATCTCTGCATCAAGGCGGCGAACATTTTGCCGCCCGAGTAAGTGGTTCTCCGGATCGCGGGCTCGTTGTTCAGGCGTCTCGTGAGACGATTGGCGATACGTGGCAGATGTCACCATCAACCGATGCAATTCCTTGATCGACCAACCGCTTTGCATGAACCTGACGGCCAGCCAATCGAGCAATTCGGGATGAGTCGGCCGCGCGCCGCTGTAACCAAAATCGTTCGCAGTCGCGACGAGTCCCGTGCCGAAATGCTGCTGCCAGATACGATTGACGATCACCCTTGCGGTCCAAGGGTTGTCGCCGGATGCGATCCAATTGGCCAGAGCCAGTCTTCGCCCCGATGTATTGTCGCGACACGGCTGGATCGTCGCAGGCTCCGGCGAAAAAACCGACACGAAGCCGGGCATTACCTCCTCACGCGGTGATGAGAAATCGCCTTGGTAAAGGAGGTAAGTCGCGGGTGGTTCCGCCCCGGTGTCCGTCGCGCCCATCGCCTGGCGAGGTCTGCGTTTTTGAGCTTCAATCTGAGCAAGCTTTATATCGAGTTCTTCGCGACGCGTCTTGTCGGATTCGTCCAGTTGCTCCCGCTCTGCCCTCAGCGGTGCGGCCTGCTGGTCGAGGTCGGCATTGTGTCGATCGATTTCCGCCTGCTCATCCACTAGCGAGACCGGAAGATCATCACGCGGTGTCACACCTGCGAAAAACGCCCGTAAACGGAAATGGTCGGCTTGCGTCAGCGGGTCGTACTTGTGGTCGTGACACTGGCAACAAGACATGGTTAAACCCAGAAACGCCGATGCGGTGGTGTTGGTCAGATCAGCCATCATCTCAGCCCGCAGTCTCGGTTCTTCTTGAAAAATCGACGCAGTGCTGTCCCACTGGCCAAGCCGTATATAGCCGGTCGCGATCAGCATATCGGCCTCTGCCGAGGTGCCGGGCACGCCATTGACGAGTTCATCACCTGCAAGCTGCTCGCGAATGAACTGATCCCACGGCTTGTCTTGATTGAATGATCGGATCACATAGTCGCGATATTGCCAGGCGAGCGGTCGGAACTCATCACGCTCATAGCCATTGGTGTCGGCATAGCGAACGACATCAAGCCAGTGCCGCGCCTGACGTTCGCCGTAGCGAGGCGATTCGAGCAGGCGATTGACAAGCGTGACATAGGCGTCGGGAGATGCATCCGCCAAAAACGCATTCACTTCGTCCGGTGTCGGCGGCAGACCGATCAGGTCAAAGCTTACGCGTCGAATCAGTGTGCGACGATCGGCTTCGGGGGAAAGTGCAAGTTGCTCCTTGGACAGCCGATCGCGGATAAAGGCGTCGATCGATGCGGAAGCTATGGGGACGTTCGCAGCTTGCGGCTTCTTCAGCGACCACAAGTCGAGTCGCTCGCCACGAAAAATCTTGCGGACTGGATTGCGTTTATCCGTGAAGGCGTCGCCAATCGGACTGCCGTCGTGGGAATCGCCGGCGGCACCATTGCCAGGTCGGTAAGCATCGAGAGATAGGATT
The DNA here is from genome assembly GCA_003506095.1 of Planctomycetaceae bacterium. GTDB lineage: Bacteria > Planctomycetota > Planctomycetia > Pirellulales > Pirellulaceae > UBA6163. The sequence goes on from DNWZ01000399.1 coordinate 9,668, forward strand.
GTCGGACCGAGGATAATCGAATCAAAGAACGCTTCTTCGCCCCCATCACACGTCGGCGCGATGCCGGTCAACGTAAAATCACCGATGTCTTTCCAAAGATCAAACGTCGCAACAGTCCATTCGCTAGGAGCTGCTTGAGCGACTGAAATGGCTGCCCAACCGGTTGTGTTGGGACCGGCGACGTAGCGGCCTTTTTCCGCTTCCGCCGCTGGCCATGCTCCGCTTGCCGCCAATTCGATCATCACACTCCCACTGCCACGTTTTTTCCAAGCCAGCCGCAAGTAGCGGTGCTCCCCAGGCTGAGGCTGTTGGCGAATCACGAAACTCCAGCCAGGGATCTGCACACCGTCGCGTTGCAGCGGCGTGATCCCCAGCGCGGCTTGTCCCGCGAAGGCTCCTTCGGCGACCAGTCGACTTTTGCCGTTGCCGCCGGTGAGCGCTGCGAGGAATTGCCTCTGGTCCTCGAACAGCACAGCCACCGGCTCGGGCCAGACGGCTCCGGTCGTGATCCATTGCGTGAGCGTCGCGATCTCGGTGTCCGACAGTTTCTGTTTGGGCGGCATTTGAAGATCGGGATCATGAAACGAGATCGCCGTCACAAACAAGCTGTTCTCTGCATCGCCTGGCAAAATCGCTGCGCCGCGGTTACCACCCACCTTCGCTGCCGCCAACGAATCGAGCCGCAGATTCCCTTCCTGCTTCTCTGGCCCGTGACACGAAACACATTTCGCTTCTAGCAACGGCAGCACATCGTCGACAAACTTGCTCGCATCTTCTCCTGCGAACGCTCCATCGCAAATGCCAGTAAAAATCAAGATTGTCAATAGAATAGATCGCACGACACCATTCCCCAAAAAACGATTTGCAGGCACGCCGACCCGATATTCTAACAGGATACCTCCGCGGTTGCCGCCGGCGACGTGGCACCATCGAATTGGCACTCCGCGACTTGGGACTACGTGATTAGAAACAGTTACTGACCACCGATTGGTTTTGGCCAATCGCTTTGCCAAGATCTGGCGGGCGATGACGAATATGTCGTTGGTCCGAGATTTGCATTCTTTACAGATGCTGATTCGCCTTCTGCCAATTCCGAATAACGATGTCAAACGCACACACATTCGATCACGCTGCCTACCGACCGCCTGCCGGTTTCCCGTCGCCAGGGGTCGACTATCGCTTCTCCCAACCCACCCACCCGGCGTGGATCGGCTACGTGTTTTGGATCATCGGATTCACCGGTGCACACCGCTTTTACTTCGGCCGGCCCCTGACCGGAATCTTATGGTTCTTCACCGGTGGGCTGTTCCTGATCGGCTGGATCGTCGACTTGTTTTTGATTCAATCGATGGCCGATTCGGTTGACGGTCGCTATCCATCAGGCCGTATCGATTATGGTGTCGCTTGGCTGCTGCATATCTTTCTTGGCCTGTTCGGCATCCACCGATTCTATATGGGCAAAATAGTCACCGGAGTGATTTACCTTTGCACAGGTGGATTGTTCGGAATCGGATATGTTTATGACACGTTGACTCTAAACGACCAAATCGCTGAACTGAACCATTTTGATCTTTAGCACACGCAAGTCTATTGGGCTCGCGTCTGCCATTCTTTGAACCGTTGTCGTTGGTCCTGAAGCACTGATAGATACTCAGGTTGGTCAACGAGGTTTTGTTTTTCATCGGGATCTTTCTGCAAATCAAACAGTTGTTCGTGATTCCACTCTGGCCAGACGACATACTTATAACGTGCCCCGACAACCGCCTGCGAGCTCGGTATGCGGTCACGATCGGTGATCGTCGGATGCTCATAGAAAAACTCGGTGCGCCAATCTTTTGGCATTGTCTGCAAATAAACCTTTGACAAGTCGGCGCCCTGGACAACATCAGCGACTTCGACTTTTGCCGCAGCAAGCACTGTCGGGGCGACATCGATGTTCAGCGCCATGACATCGCGAGTCGTGCCACGTTGCGATTCTGGCAATCGCGGGTCACGAATGATCAGCGGCACTCTTATCGATTGTTCATAGGGATACCACTTGTCGGCCAATCCGCGATCGGCGTGAAAGTAACCGTTATCGCCGATGAATACGATCAGCGTATTCTCGTAGACGCCTTGATCCTTCAGTGTTTGAATCAAATCGCCGATCGCTTGGTCGACTTCGGTGATCAGCCGAAAATAATTTGTCATGAATTGCTGATAGCGATCGGGCGTATTAAATCGCCATCCGAAACGCACCCGGCCTTCGTTCGATGGTTTTGCAAGAAACGGAGGAAGCGCCTTCAGAAAAGCGTCGTCCATCAGATTCGACTCTGCAATGGTTTTGCCTTCGTAAAACTTTTCGCTCCAATCTTGCGGCAAGTACTGTTCGGGGGCGCGATCTTCGGCGTGAGGTGCGAAAAACGAAAGGCTCAGCAAGAATGGCTTGTCCGACGGACGCTTTTCCAAAAACTCGATCGCATCACGACGATTCAGCTCGGTGACGTGAACCCGTTGCCCGCCTCGCTCCATCCAGTGCCTGCCTTCATAAGCACGCAGAAAATCGAAATCTTCTTTTCGTGGCCCGCCGACGCCGTACTTGCCAACGAATCCTGACCAGTATCCGGCTTGTCGTAACTGACCGAGATACGCTTGAGAAAATTGCTCGGGGGAGAGCGGTTTGCCGAATCGGTCGATGCCATGCCGCGACATGTATTGGCCCGTCATGATCGACGCGCGGCTGGTCATGCAGATGCTGGTCGTGACGAATGCATTGGTGAATCGAACTCCTTCACTGGCCAACGCGTCCAAATGAGGGGTGTGGATAGTCGCGTTGCCGGCCGCTCCTAATGAGTCCCAGCGATGGTCATCGGAGACCACAACAACCACGTTCATTTCAGCGCGTGACTGGGCGGCAAACGCGAATACGAACAACAGCACAACTAAGCGACGCACCTTAATCCTCCCGAGTGACTGGAATCGATTGCACACCAGCAATCTTTTGACCAACATTCCTAGCATAGCCAAAGTCCGTTGGGGCTGTGCAGATTGACCGCCTACCTGATCAATCGACTGCGGGTTACCATGCTTTTCCAAGGTAACACGCTGACCATTTTCCCCCGAGAGCTTGCAGAACCGATGAGCGAATATCGTATCGAACACGATTCAATGGGTGACGTCCGGGTCCCAGCTGACGCGTACTACAGCGCTCAAACACAACGAGCGGTTGAGAACTTTCCGATCAGCGGGTGGCGTTTGCCGCCAGCGATGATTCGGGCAATGGGTTTGGTTAAATACGCTTGTGGTCGAGCGAACCACGACCTGGGCAAATTGACCGGAACCGGCAAAAGGCCGCTCAATGACGCACAGGTTAAGGCGATGCTGGACGCCGCCGAGGAAGTCGCCGCGGGCCAAATGGCCGACCAATTCCCGATCGACGTCTTCCAGACAGGATCGGGAACCAGCAGTAACATGAACATCAACGAAGTAATCAGCAATCGGGCGATCGAGTTGATGGGCGGCGATCGAATGGCGATGGAAAAGGCAATCCATCCCAACGACCACGTCAATATGGGCCAGAGCACCAACGATACCTTCCCCACGGCGATTCACGTGGCGGTAGCGATGGAGATCCAAGGCAGATTGATTCCGGCGCTCGAAAAACTGCACGCATCGCTTGCCGAAAAAGCGGCAAAGTGGGATCGAGTGATCAAGATTGGACGCACGCACTTGATGGACGCGACGCCGCTGCGATTGGGCCAAGAGTTTGGTGGCTTTGCACGTCAGATCGAGCTGTCGATTGAACGCGCCAAGCGGGCTCGCGATGCGGTTTTAGAACTGCCCGTTGGTGGCACGGCAGTCGGCAGCGGTATCAACACGGCCCCCGAGTTTGGCGGTCGCGTCGCAGCCGTTTTAACCGAAAAGACGGGAATCGCGTTCATCGAAGCGGTCAATCATTTCGAAGGCAATGCCCAGCGCGATGGCTTGGTCGATTCGCACGGCAGCCTGAAGTGCATTGCACAAACTTTGTTCGGCGTGGCCAACAACATTCGCTGGCTAGGCAGCGGGCCGCGGTGCGGATTTTTCGAAGTGATCCTGCCCGATCGTCAACCCGGCAGCTCCATCATGCCCGGCAAAGTCAATCCGGTGATGTGCGAATCGATGATGCAACTTTGTGCACGTGTCATCGGCAATGACACTTGCATGACAACGTGCGGCGCCGCTGGCGGAAACTTCCAACTAAACATCATGATGCCCGTGATGGCTCATACCGCGCTGGAATCGATCGAATTGATGGCTGCCGGTACACTTGCTTTCATTGAGTTCTGCACCGAGGGACTGGAAGCCAATGAGTCGCAGTGCGAGGCGGCGGTCGAGCAAAGTTTGTCGATGTCGACCAGTTTGAATCCGCTGATCGGTTATGAGGAAGCGTCCAAGTTGGTCAAAGAGGCGTTCAAGAGCGGCAAGACGATTCGCCAGCTTTGCAAAGAAAAAGGAATCATCGACGAAATGGCTTTGAATGCCGCGTTGGATCCCTTCAAAATGACTGAGCCTGGCTGATGGGCGACCAGGCCGCTCACACGTGTGGCCAGCGAAAGTCGATCAAAAGAAAATCTAATAACGAAATTGTGATTTGCATTTCGTAAGAAAAGTTCGATCTATCAATCACCCTTTACCTGTTTGGTTCCATGGAAGCCGGTATCGTCGGATTGCCCAATGTGGGCAAAAGCACATTGTTCAACGCATTGACTGCCTCGCAGGCTGCACAGAGCGCTAACTACCCTTTTTGCACAATCGAACCTAATGAAGGGATCGTTAGTGTCCCGGACGATCGTCTGACGCGAATCACCAAATACATCGTTCCCAAGAAAATCATTCCAGCAGCGTTGAAGCTGGTTGATATCGCGGGAATTGTCAAAGGTGCAAGCGAAGGCCAAGGGTTGGGCAATAAGTTCCTAAGCCACATTCGACAAGTCGATGCCATCGTTCAAGTCGTACGATGCTTTGACGATCCTGACGTGATCCACGTCGACGGCAAAGTCGATCCGATCGCTGACATGGAAACCATTGAAATCGAATTGATGTTAGCCGATATCGAAGTCTTGCAAGGTTCGCTGGCCAAAGCCGAACGAACAGCGCGAAGCGGCGACAAGGACGCCAAACTGCGGGCCGTTGCGATTCAAAAGTGCCTTGATCATTTAGCCAAGGACTCGCCGCTGCGAACACTTAACTTACCCGAGCTGGAACAAATCTCGATTTCAAGCTTTGGGTTGATGACCGCTAAGCCGATTTTGTTCGTCGCCAATGTCGACGAAAATGATTTAGAAGGAAAATCGGAATTGGTGCAAAAGGTCCGCGCCAAAGCCACTGCTGCTGGGGCAGATGTCGTATGCGTGTGTGCTAAATTAGAAGCCGAGATCGCCGAATTGGACGAACCCGATCGTACTGAAATGTTACAGTCGGTTGGCTTGGCCGAACCGGCGCTGAACCAGATTGCCCGTGCGACTTATCATACGTTGGGCCTGCAAAGCTACTTCACCGCAGGCGAAAAGGAAGTCCGAGCATGGCCGGTTCCCATCGGAGCAACCGGTCCGCAAGCCGCTGGAGTGATTCACAGCGACTTTGAACGCGGGTTCATTCGAGTCGAAGTTTACTCGCTTGAAGACTTGGAAACGCATGGATCGGAAAAGGAAATTCGCCAAGCCGGTAAACTGCGTGTGGAAGGAAAGCAGTATGTGATGCAAGACGGCGACATTTGCCATTTCTTGTTTAATGTCTGACGATTGAATTGCTTCCGCACTACGATGCAACGGCTCCCAAGGCCTTGCGCCGTCCGCACGAATCGCCGCACCCACCTGAAACGAATTAGAACCGATCATGTCGAAAGCCTTTGCATTTTTACCCTTTGTCTTTTTAACCATCATTTGCTGGGGCAACTACGGTGTTTTGATGCACCAAGGAAAGGTCTTGATGGGCGACGCCCTTCGGCCTTTTGTAGGGGTGGGTTTTGCATACTTTGCGATTGCTGTGCTGGTACCGACGGCGTTGCTCGCTTTGAAAGGTGAAAAAGGGAATTGGTCTCGCAGTGGCGTGATTCTTAGCTTGCTTGCCGGAGCGGTCGGGGCACTGGGAGCGCTGGGGGTGATCCTTGCGTTTAGTTTCAAGGCCAAGCCGATATATGTAATGCCACTGGTTTTTGGCGGGGCTCCCGTGATCAACACCTTGGTGACAATGGCCATGTCGCAAAACTTGGAAAAAATTAAACCGATCTTTTTGATCGGAATTTTGATGGCTGCGTTGGGTGGTGCAGGGGTGCTGATTTTCAAACCGGCTGAAAGTGCGAATCCAGCCAAGATGGCGGAAACCACGACTGTCGCCGTTCCCGTCGAATCGGATCTCAACATTCCGATGATTGCATTTTCGGTCGCCTTGGCTGTGCTGAGCTGGGGCGCGTACGGACCAGTTTTGCACAAAGGGCAGATGAAAATGGGCGGCAGCCGGTTGCGACCATTTTTATGTGTCGGAATCGCATACTTCTTTATTGCGGTCGCGATTCCATTACTTGTTCTGCCGCTGCTTGCTTCGTCTGGACAGTGGAACAGCGCCGGGATGGCATGGAGTCTTGCTGGCGGCGCCGCCGGAGCGATTGGTGCACTTGGCATCATTTATGCGTTTAACTTTGGTGGCAAACCGATCTTCGTGATGCCACTGATTTTCGGGATGGCACCCGTGATGAACACCTTCACCACCCTTACCGAAAATTCCAGTTGGGGGCGAATCGAACCAACTTTCATCGGTGCATTGCTAGTCACAATTGCCGGTGCGGTCACCGTGCTGATCTTCGCGCCAAAGTCTGCACCGGCTCCCAAGCCGTCGACCGAAGTCCAATGATCGTTGACGTGATTTATCTGATTTGAAGCCATTTAGGGTCAAACGAACAATCACTGTCGCAGTGGATTTCGCGAGAAATCCCTTTACCAAGGAATTCTGGCGAATCCCACTACGACTCCAGACAGTTATTTTCCACGCAATCCTAAGGGCCGAAACCTAGCAACGCCCCCATGAATTGAAGATAACGCAAGGCCCTCTGGCCAGTCGATACAAACCTCGCCTCAATCGTAGCGAAGTGAAAATGCGGCAAAGTTTTCCTGAACGGAAACTGCGCCCTATCGCGCATAGCCGCCTTGATTTCACTGATCCGATAAATCCAAAGGCAATGCCAAGCCCCTTCCCGAATGGTGCTAATCTTTACCTCTGGGCTTAGATTCGGCTTCAAGCTGGCCGATGGATGCACTGACAACCTGAGGCGACAGTCCTTGCATGTGGCAATCGCGATTTGCCAATCTCTGACCCGAATCCTGCGGTTGGTACGCTTCCACATCTCGCTGTTCAGATCCGCTTCCCCGTTGGCTGCAGCGCGATGTCAATCTGAGAACGGAGTCTTCAATATGAAATCGATTCGGCGACGGCTTGCAGTAGTGCTTGGAATTGTTGGAGTTTTCTCACAAACGGATACCCAGGCTTACGATCTGCAATACACAAACATCAGTAACTCGAACTTATCGGTCGTGTGGCACGAACCGAACGATAGTTTGACCCCGATCAGCCTTGTTGGGTGCTTGGACTGCGATAACGCCGCATCTTGCGATGCCTCTGCGTGCGATTCCGGCTGCGATTTTTCATGCAACGGTGGTTGCGATTCGTTTCCCACTAAGAAATCACTTCTGGGACTCGGTTTGATCAAACCGAGCGACACCTGTTTCGATGATTTCATAAGTCCTATGTCGAACCCGGTCTTCTTTGAAGATCCAAGAAACCTAACCGAAGTCCGATTCATTTTCTTGAATCATAACCTGCCCAGCGCCTTGGGCGGTAACTCCATTCAAGTCTATGCCGCGCAAATCCGAGTCGCATTGACCGAACGACTTAGCTTGATCGCGACAAAAGACGGATTCATCTATACTCAAAGCGACCTCCCAGGGTTAGACAGCGGTTTTGCTGATGTCGCGGCCGGTTTGAAGTACAACTTGTATCGAGACCCAAGTGCCGGTCGATTGCTGAGTGCCGGCTTCACTTATGAGATTCCGATGGGCAGCGAGAAGTCGTTGCAAGGCAATGGCGATGGAGAATTGAACTTCTTCTTGACCGGTGGTGCACGCATTGGCGATCGATCGCACTGGTTAAGCGCTGGTGGCCTTCGGCAACCGCTTGACGAATCAGCAGAGAATGCGGTTTGGTATTGGAGCAATCACTACGATTACCGCATCAGTGACCGCCCGATCTATGCCTTCACTGAAATCAACTGGTGGCACTGGGCGAGCAGCGGTGACTCGACGCTCAACCTCGAAGGTGGTGACCTATTCAACCTAGGCGGCAGCGGAATCACCGGAAACAACATCGTTTCGCAGGCTGTCGGTATGAAATGCAAGCCGCGCCGCAATATGGAAGCCGGTCTGGCCTATGAGTTCCCGCTGACCGAGCGTCAAGGTGTCTTGGAAGATCGCATCACAGCCGACCTGATCTTCCGATATTAATCGAAGGATAGCGAACGGCATTTATTATGTTGTTCTTCTACTTCTACTCGTACAAACACACTCTCCGCTTTCCCCAAGCCTGTGAAAGGGAAAGCGGAGATCACAGTGGTATAGGCTTCCAGCCTGTAAAAAAATTAAAAGCTGCCTGCGATTGAACTTGCGTTTTTCCCAAACGCAAGTTCGCGACATACGTTAAGCGACAAGAAAAAGTCGGTAAAAAATCGCTGCTGCAGACGCACCGGTGATCGGTCCTAATATCGGCACCCAAGCGTATTGCCAATCGCTATCACGCTTGCCTTTAATGGGCAATAAGAAATGCATGATTCTTGGTCCAAGGTCTCGTGCCGGATTGATCGCGTACCCCGTCGTGCCACCGAGGGACAAACCGATTCCGAATACCAACATCCCGACCGGCAAAAGTCCAATCGCGCCCAGCCCCAACACCTGCGATTCGTCGACACTGCCGTCACCGACTGCGATTTTGGGGGACGCCATCAGGAAAATCGGCAACAGAAGTGCGAAGGTCCCGATCGCTTCGCAAACGAACGCTTGGGGTAAATTGCGAATCGCCGGGCCGGTGCAAAAGCAGGCAAGTTTTGCATCCGTATCCTCGGTGGCATTAAAATGTGATCGATAGGTAATGTATACCAACGCCGCCCCGATCATCGCTCCGATGAACTGTGCCGCAATGTAGGCGACCGCATCGGCCAAGGGCAATTTGTCCACGAGAATCATGGCGATCGTCACAGCGGGGTTTAAATGCGCGCCGCTCGATTCTGCTGAACAAAACGCACCGATGTAGACCGCAATTCCCCAACCCGCTGCGATCGTCAACCAACCGGCACCGTTCCCTTTCGTACCCGTCAGCACCACGTTCGCAACGACACCGTTGCCAAACAATATCAATAAAGCGGTACCGATCATTTCGGCGATGAATGGTTGCATGTTTTCTCGCTAGTCTATACGAATTGGGTGTTGAGGTAGTTTTGTGCGACTGACTTAAATGCGTCGATTTGTTCACGTTGCCAGACTTCATTGCGACCAAGTTCGGATGCTAAGACCGCAGCGACATCCGCCGCAGCTTGTAGTGATGCCTCAGCATCCAGAAATAAATGTCGTGTCCGTCGAGCGAGTACATCTTCCACCGTCCGTGCCATTTCGTTTCTAACTGACCATATCACATCGATCACACGCATCGTCGGCAGACCGGTGATCGGCCGATCCCAATCTGGGTTTTGTGTAACCATGCTGGCCATTTCGGCTGAGTCTGGCGAAGTAAATATTCCCGCTTTGGCGGGCGATGCTCCGCCAATCAACCGCTTTCCGCCAGCAAGTCTATGAAGCGGAATCGACTGTGTATGGCAAGGCGTGGCTTGTAACCCAGCGGATTCGATCGCCCGGTCGACGCAATCTTCGGCCATTTTTCGAACCGTCGTCCATTTACCACCACGGATGGTAACCAGTCCAGCATCGGATATGGAAATCGAATGGTCGCGAGACAAAGACGCGGTTCGCGTGCTGCGGTCGTTTTTGACTAGCGGCCGCACTCCGGTAAAAATGCTTGTCACATCCTTCATTTTGGGAGCTTGCGTCAAATAGTCTGCAGACGTGTTGAGCAGAAAATCGATCTCTTGCTGCTGGGGCGTCGGTTCTAGCACCGCTTGGACGATCGGCGTGTCGGTTGTGCCGATCACAACATGATCATTCCAAGGGATCATGAATAAGACGCGGCCATCGGAAGTTCGCGGAACGATCAATGCCGTATCGCCGGGAAAAAACAATCGAGGCAACACGATATGAACACCCTGACTGGCCGCCAATCTGGGTTCCGCCGACGGATCGTCTAAACGCATCACTGCATCCGAAAACGGACCGCCTGCATTGATAACGCACCGTGTCGACACGAAATAATCAGTATTCGATTCACGGTCTCTTAATTCAACACCTTGAATTGCACCGCCAGTATCCTTCTGCAAACCGGTTGCGGCCATATAATTGACCATACACGCGCCATGCTCGGATGCGGTCCGTGCCATATGAATCAGCAATCGGCAATCATCAAATTGACCATCATGATAAATCACCCCGCCGCGATGCATCTCAGGTCGCAGCGTCGGCAATAATTCATTGGCCGTTGAAGCAGGTGTTGTATGAGATTTCCCAAACCCACTTCTTCCAGCTAAAAGATCATAAAGCTTTAAACCTACCCAAAAATAGAATCGCTGCCATGGGCCGTTGCACGGGATAAAGAACGGCAAATCATGCACCAGCATCGGTGCCAATTGCCGCAATAGTGTACGTTCACGCAGAGCGTCACGCACAAGCGTCAGATTCCCTTGTTCTAAGTATCGGACACCGCCATGGACCAGTTTGGTGCTGCGACTGGATGTCCCTTTTCCGAAGTCCGACTGTTCGACCAACAGAGCATCTAAACCTCGGGTTGATGCGTCCAGTGCAATCGCTACTCCGGTCGCACCACCACCGATCACCACGATGTCCCACGGATGTTGTCGACTTCGGATTCGGTCGATCGATTCTTCTCGCTTCATATTGTGTAGGTCGTGGTAAGCTCAACTGGAAAAGGGGGATGGCGGCAAGCGTGGTTTAGGCCGGATCAATCCACTGCTTTGCCCGGCGCAGCGCTTCGTTCCAACGTGCGCGGCGCCCCGCTACCTCATCGGCCGACATTTGCGGCTGAAATATTTTTTCCGTTTGCCAGACCGATTCGATATCCCGCAGGTCGTTCCAAAATCCGGATGACAAACCCGCCAAATAAGCCGCACCCAGCGCCGTGGTTTCGACGATTCGTGGCCGGATCACAGGCACGCCGAGAATGTCGGCTTGAAATTGCATTAGCAAATCGTTTCGCGACGCTCCTCCATCGACGCGCAATTCCGTGATCTCGTTTTCGGCGTCGGATTTCATCGCATCCAAAACGTCCGCAACTTGAAAAGCGATCCCCTCCAACGCGGCACGGGCGATGTGCGCTGCTGTCGTTCCTCGAGTGATGCCCAGCATGGTACCGCGAGCGTAAGAGTCCCAGTGCGGTGCCCCCAAACCGGCAAACGCTGGCACCAAATAGACACCGTCACTGTCAGCGACACTTCCAGCCAACGCCTCGATTTCGCTCGACGATTTGACGATCCCCAGTCCGTCACGCAACCACTGAACCACCGCCCCTGCGATGAAGACACTTCCTTCTAGTGCGTATTGCCGCGGTCCGACGGTGCAGGCAAGCGTCGTTAAAAGGCGACAATTACTCGTACGATACTTCTCCCCGATGTTCATCAGCGCAAAGCAACCGGTCCCGTACGTATTCTTCGCCATTCCGACGGACGTGCAGTTTTGACCAAACAGAGCCGATTGTTGGTCGCCAGCGGCGCCGCCGATCTTGATCGGACCGCCAAAAAGCTCTGGCTGCGTCGTTGCAAAGATGTGGCTTGACGGCATCACTTCGGGCAACATCGACCGCGGAATGTCAAAAACATCCAGCAATTCGTCGTCCCATTGGCCATTTACGATGTTTAGCAGCATGGTCCGCGATGCATTGGTCACGTCGGTCGCGTGCAACCGCCCACCAGTCAATTTCCAGATCAGCCAGCTATCGATCGTCCCGAACGCCAATTCACCCGCTTCGGCTCTCTGGCGGGCCCCTGGCACATTGGCCAGCAGCCACCGCAATTTCGTGGCACAGAAGTAGGCATCGATCAAAAGCCCCGTCTTTCGCTGGACCAAATCGTTGTATCCGGCGGCCCGAAGGCTGTCACAGTCAACCGCAGTTCGC
>DNWZ01000482.1 GCA_003506095.1 Planctomycetaceae bacterium
CTGGCGCGGTCGGTTGGCCAAAGGACCATCGACGGTGCGTCGATCGGATGGATTTCAGCGCCGACAAGGTAGGTGATTCCGGTCTCCTTCGCAGGCGTCCAACCGCGAACGACTCCGGCCAACGAGTTGCGGTCGGTGATGGCGATCCCTTCGTAACCAAGCTCCGCCGCCTGTTCGACCAGTTCGTCGGCGTGCGAGGCTCCTTCTAAGAACGAGAAATTGCTTTTGCAATGCAGTTCGACATAACGAATGGGCATGGCAAAACGGTGGAACGCTGGTTGTGGCGGTGTCTAAGGGGGTGCGACCTGGCGCCCGGTTGGTGTCGCAATCTTTCGGGCAACGCAGGTTCGGCCCGAACACGGGCTTCTTACCGTAGCATACAAGCCGCCGAAACTTCTAGGCTCTAAACTTTGGACTAGCGATTGGAGGCGACCATTTCGTCCAGCACAACTTGAAATGGGACGCGGTCGCAGATTCCGAAACTGGAATCACGCGTCAGTTTGGCGCGGCTGAACGCAGGCCCAGAGAGTCCGCACAGGAATCGGGCGCGGTTGCGTGGGTCAGATAAATGATCAGGAAAGCGACGCCGCAGTTGCTCAACCGCAGTTTTTGCAGACGTCCCGACACCGCGAACTTTTGTCTCAGCGATTTGCCAAGGCCCATCGCCGATGCACGACGAGCAGCGGCCACATGCTTGCTGCATCACTTCGCCGAAATGGCTGGACAGCCGAGCGGCCAGACATCCGCCAGCTTTGGCTAAATCAAAGACGTCATCCAGTCGAGCGATCTCGGACGCTTCGCGGTCAACCAGTCGCTGAAAAAGCGAATCCGCTAGCACTTTGACGTCACCAAAAGGCTTCACCTTGTTATAGCCGTGAACCAAATCCGAGACCTGCACTTCGATCCAACCCTTTTCTACCAAATGCTCGACCGCTTTGACCAACCTTTCGCGTTCGCATCCCAATCGCTTGCCAGCAACCGCCATATTCAGCAAAAACCAGGTTCGCCCCTTGGATAAACAACCCAGCATGCCAGCCAGAAAATCACGTGGCTCGCCCGTGAAATGCGACAGGATGTGTTTGGACGTTACGAGCGGTTTGATCTTATAAGTGTCATATCGCGGCGAAGTACCATGGATATAACCTTCTAATTCCAAATAAGTCAGCAGTGTGCGAGCGACCAAAATCCGAATATCCGTTTCAGCGGATAGTTGATAATGACTGATATGAAACGCACTGGATTGGCCAGCAACAACATCGAGCAACCGACCGACGGCTTGCCGCGTGGGCGTATCGCCAAACGTAAAGTTTTCCAGCACCACACGGTCATCGGGAACCAGCAACAATTCACAGATCGAATCTTGGCCGTCGCGACCGGCGCGGCCAATTTCTTGTGCATAAGCTTCTAATGAACTCGGCGGATTATAATGATAGACATATCGAATGTTCGGTTTGTCGATCCCCATTCCAAATGCAATGGTTGCCACCACAATGCCGTCGGATGAATCGAGAAACCACTGTTGTGTTTCGGCGCGAACGTCGTCTTCCATGCCAGCATGATAGGGTCGCGCTGGCAATCCGCGGGCGACCAAAAGTTCAGCCACCGATTCCGCGGTCTTTTGCAACGAGACATAGACGATCGCGGGACCAGCAGGGCGACTGGTCATCAGTTCGGTCAGCACTTTGTCGCGCTGGCTTTCGGAAACGATGCGACTGAACAATTGCAGATTGGGTCTGAAGAACCGAGTGCGAATAGCGTCTTCTTTGGCAATCGCAAACGCATCGCGAATGTCGTCTAAGACCGCAGGGGTCGCCGTTGCGGTCAGCGCCAACACCCGTTCGGCCTTCAACTGTTTTGCCAGTTCACCCAACTTCAAATAATCGGGCCGAAAGTTATGGCCCCAACGGCTGATGCAATGCGCCTCATCGACAGCGAACAGCGAAACCCGCAGATTGCCGATCGACGCCCGAAACCGTTCGTTAAAAAATCGCTCGGGAGCGACATACAACAACTTCGTGGCGCCGCTGCGAATGCCTTGCATCGCCGCAGTAAACTCTTGAGTCGACATGGTCGAATCGAAACGTGCCGCGGCGATCCCTCGTGCCGCCAGGGCGTCGCATTGGTCCTTCATTAATGCGATCAGCGGCGAGACGACAACCGTAGTGCCCGGCAGCATTTGCGAAGGCAATTGGTAGCACAGAGATTTTCCACCGCCGGTCGGAAAGACGGCTGCGGCACTTTTGCCAGCAAGCAAACGAGCGATGACATCCCGTTGCCCCGACTGAAACGATTCCATTTTGAAAGCGCGTCGGAGAACTTCTAGCGGGTCGCCATCGACTGCCAAAGTTTCGGCTTTATCACCAAAACGAGGATTCGAATCCGCCACAGTGGTTTTCATCTGCTTCACCCTTGCGTCGATTAGCTGCGATTGTTCGACCGACCAAAATGGTCGCTTCAGCCGCAGAGTGTACGGATGAACCGTAACGCGTCAAGAGGGCAGTTAATTGCGGGATGGGAAACCGATTTCGGTTCAGCGGATCTGAAAGCCACGCATGCAAACCAGACCTACGGCCATCACAACACCAGCCATAACCGCCATTTCGGTTGGCCCGGCTTGCTTGAAGAAATGTTCGATTTGATAAACGGCGTCTGTCCACCAGTCTTGGTGGTTGAAGTAGTACGAGTAGTTCACGATCTGTTCCTGCAACGATTTCAGCATTTTGAAAGCGGCGCCAAGCGGCCTGATGGAAAGGTAGCTTGCGGGACGCCATTCGGCGGTTAGATCGGCAGAAAAAAACGCGACAACGCATATTTCATCCAATGTTTTGCAATTTATCGCTAATCGGCCGTGTAATTGACACAATCATCACGTCCGACAGCCACAAAAATGATTGGCGAACCAGGGCTTGTAGAACCGAGAAATCGTTTTACAATTCGCTCATCGGTTGGGAGATCAACCGGCGAGCGATTCAATTCGTTCAAGGCGCTGTAGCTCAATTGGTTAGAGTACCGGACTGTCGATCCGGTGGTTGCGGGTTCGAGCCCCGTCAGCGTCGCTTGCGTGCCCTTCCGGCGTTCGAGAAACTTTTCGGAAGCTTCCCCAACGGCCCGTTGCACACTCCTCTAGGCTGCGAGGAAATCTTGTGGCATCTCAACAGACCGATTCGGTTCTTCGGCCACCTTGCTAACTCAAATGAGCGTCCAGGCCCAACGTGCGTAGGCAGAGAGGGCTAATGTGATGACCACGGCGACTTCGATTCGCGTGGTGGATCGAATGTTGTGGCCACGGCGCAGTCGATCGATTTGCCACGCCCGGTACGGAATGCTGGCTGCTAATAAGATCGCTAAAATTGCCCCGATCGGCTGGACCGACCACGCGCTGGCTAGCTGCAATCGGACGATGTAGATGAAGCTGCGAGTCATCCCGCAGCCTGGGCAATCACGACCAAAGATTCGTTTGAATTGACATAAGTCGGGCAACGATCGAGATGTGCCGGCAATCGATATCTTCGATCCCGAGTTACCGACGGGTGCAAGGATCATCGCAATCGCGAAGATTCCGGAAACGGCAACAATCCAAAAAACAGCAAATCGGATTGCAGCTCTGTTTTGGCTGTTCGCTGTTTGGAGCCGAGACTCGGTTGCGATCGGGTGGGATGCCATCGATTGACTCGGGTTGTCGCCGCTACGGTTTTGGTTGGGCGTTTTTGACGGCCAGGGCCGCTTCAAACTCTTCCAGTTGCCGTTGCAACGGTGGCGAATGAGGCTCAATTTTTACCGCCCGCCGCTGAACGCGCACCGCGCTCTCGTAGTCGCCCAGAGCAAAGTAGCATCGGCCGCATGTATCGAGCTGTGCCGGGTTGTCGGGAGTGAGCTCCAAGGACTTTAAACTGTACTGCAAAGCCTTCTTCTTGTCGCCTTCTGTGTTGCAAATCAGCCAAGCGTATTGGTTATAACCTTGTGCCAAACGTGCCCCCAGATCCGGGAATCGAACCCTTGCTTGGCTTTGCAATTTGATCGCTTCGATTTGGTTATCAAACATCAGTGCAAGCGATTGGATTCGCCGCCTGACTAGTTTTTGCCATTCCTCGTCGCCCTGTGTTCGATACATCGCGATCAAGATATCAACATTGTCCGGCTCAAGCTCCAATGCCGCTAGCAGAGTCTCGCGCGCCGTCGCCGCGTCTTGATCCGCCCTTTGCGTAGCCGCTGCTAAGCCTTTGTGATACATCATCGTCGACTTCAGTTTCGCAACATTCAACGCCTGGGATTGCAATCGCCGCGCGTACGCCTGGTCCTTGTCCGTGCGATCAACGATCGGTTCTAAAGCATCGACGACTTCTTGATGGCGGTTCAATTCGCCAAACATGACGGCTAATTCAGCCCGAGCGTTGGCAGCCAAGATCGCGTCGATTGGCAATGAATTGATAATGTGTCGGTATTCCCGCTCAGCCCAGCGAAACAGACCGCGCGACTGCAGACTGCGTCCGGTTTCACGGTGCCGCTGGGCAATTTCCTCAATCGCCTTGGGCGACATCGCTTCGGCCGCTTCGGTACCGTGCATGGGCAGCGGGTCGATCGCGGCAGCAGCGAGGGCCAATTCATCAGCCGCTTTCGTCGCCGCTTCGGTTGGCGAAATGGTGTTGCCCATTTCACCAGCCAATGTCGCCTCAGCGGCTCCGTACAGCAGGATCGGATGACGGGTGAACGGCGCTGGGTGTCGGGCTCGCAATTTCAACACCAGCGGATGCAATTTGTTGTCAATCGCCCAACTGCAGGCATCCATCAGCTCGTCGGATCGCGGCGGAATCAGGTCCAAATGCTCGCTCGCCACCGCCAAAGCTTGATCGATCTGGCCCGCCCTTGCCGCTCTTGTCGCACAAACTCGCACCAATTCCAAAACGGCTGGACGCGTTGCCGCAGAATCATTCCCCTCGTCGACGGCCAAACGTTGCTGAGCGATCAGTTTTCGCCACGCATCGGCCGCATATTCCCCTTGCTCGAGATCATCGGCGTAAACTCGCAACCAATCAGCCGCTTGGCGCGTGTTCTGGCCCAACACTTCGCGAATCGTGCTCGCTTCGGCACGACGCACCGCCCCGTCTTCGCTCATCGGCCCCCGCATGATTGCCAGCGCCGCTTCACGACTCAGTCGCAACGAGGTTTCAAACCGCACCAACCGGGCCAGCGCCGCTAAACCTTGCCGAGCAGGCAATTCGGCCAAGCGATCCATCCGGTTTTGCCGTTCGGCATCGCTCTGGGCACCGTATTCATCGAGTGCTTCGCGGACCGCTGGCGGATCAGTGTCCGTCGACCAACTGACCATTAGACTGCCGACCAAGTACCGGGCCGTCATCGCGATTTCACTGTCGGGATGATATTGCGCTTCATGTAAATCGTCGAACGCTTGCAACCCCATCCGTTCCAAGTTCTCGCGGGCTCGCACGCGCATGGCATAACTCGGGTGCCCCAATTGCTCGATCAACCCACGAACATCGGCGTCTGGCGACATGCGGCCAAGCAGCGGGCTCGTCGGCGACTGGGCCACGGCACACGACGGCTGAAATCGATTGCCGACGAAGCCGAAACTGCAGACCGTCACGACGATCAACGCCAGCAGATTTCGTCGACCACTGGCTCGCTTGGCACCCAATGGCCGGGCAGGATTCATTGGAAAGTTAGTCAACATCGCTTCACTAGCCGTCTGGCGTTGGGATTCAGATGGGGGAGGAGAGACGAACGCATTGCATGGAGTCATCATCTTATCCGACTCGCGGGCGGAAAGGTTCGATGGTAGTTGCACGATGGCGGGCTGGATGCGGACGGCACGCGGAGCGCGTCTGCTACTTTAGTCACCCAGCGAGAACAGCCGTTTGATCGCTGCCAGTAGACTCGATTGGTGGCCGTCCATCGCGGCTTCGCGTAGCGATGCGAGTGGCGGATGCAGCAATTTGTTGACAACACGATCGAGCGACTTTTCGATCTCGCGGCGTGCTTCGTCGGATACATTCATCTGGCTCAATTTGTTGTTCAGCCGCACCCATTCTTCCATGCGAATGTCTTCGGCGTGCTCGCGCAACCGCTGGATCACCGGACCGGTCGACCGGTGATGCAATTCGCTTACGAATCGAAGCGTTTCTTCGTCGATTATTTTTTTCGCCTTGGGCCACTGACGCTGACGTTCTTGACGATTCCGCTCGCACGCCGCCTGCAAATCATCGACGCTGTACAGATAAACGTCGTCCAATTTACCGACCGCCGGATCGACGTCGCGCGGCACGGCCAAATCCAAGATCAACAGGACGCGGTCATAACGCTTGGGCGCAATCGCTTTGAATCGATCGAGCGTGATGATCGGATCAGGCGAAGAAGTGGTGCCGACGACAACATCCGCGTCCACCAGTGCCAGGTCCAGGTCGTCCCACGGCATCACTCGACCACCAAACTCCCCGGCCAACGATTTGGCTCGGGCCAAGCTGCGGTTCAGGATCCGAATGTCGTCAGCACCGGCGTCCAACAGGTAACGCATGGTTTCGCGCCCCATGTCGCCAGCCCCCATCAGGACGACCGTTTTGCCAGCCAGCGTTTCGAAAAATTCCGACGCCACTTCACCGACGGCGACACTGGGGACGCTCACGCGTTTGCGATGAATCGTCGTTTCACGCTGAACCCGCTTTGCGACACGGCTGGCCGCTTGGAATGCGGCGTGAGTCAGCGGCCCGGCCGAGCCCGACGTGCACGCCAAGTCATACGCTTCCTTCACCTGCGACAAGATCTGCGTCTCGCCGACCACCATGCTGTCCAAACTTGCCGCCACGGCGAACAGGTGCGAAACCGCTTCGGTACCGCTGCGATACATCATCGTCGCCATCAGCCGATCGACCGAAATTTGGCGTTGCTGAGCCAAGAACTCCAGCACCTCAGACCGATCCGGCCCACCATCCAAATCGTGGCCCGGAGCCGATTCGCCCGCTGCGGTGTAGAGTTCGACGCGGTTGCAGGTGCTGAGCAAGACGAGCTCGCACTCCGGAAATTGCTCGCGAAACGCCGAGATCGCTTCTCTCGCTTGGTCGCCGGTGAACGAAAGTTGTTCGCGGAAGTCGACCGCAGCTGTCTGGTGGCTGCACCCAATCATTTGCAGCTTCACGATTTTTCACCCACAGTCGGTGCGGCATGAGCCGACATGGCATCCACCGAATTGCGTCCGTGCTCGCTGGACAATACGCCGTACATCGCCAAAACCAAGAAGCCAAAACTCGCCAACGTCAAATAGACAATCTTGCGGCCTTCGCGCGCCGGACGGTAGAAAAATTCCACCGAAGTCGCGGCCAGCAACCAAGCAAACAAAATCAATGGCAAGACCACGCCACCTTCGGTCCAGGGGACATTACCCCACTGGTTTAGGTTCATCACCACACCAGCCATCACACCAATCGCAACCGCAACCGTGCTGACCACTAAACAGTGGCGGTTCATCCCCTGCAGCCATTCCAAGGCTGGCAACTTTAACCGACGACGCCCAGCTTTCTTTAATTTCAGCCGATGCGCCTGGGTCAGATACATCAGCCCGGCGATAAAGCCCAGCAACACAGCCGCCGCGCCGACCATCATCGCCAACCCATGGACCGTGCGCCACAACCCGACCGCTTCGACTCGCGAAAACGGAGCCCAATCGCGAGTCAGCCATGCGAGCCCAACGACCACCAGGACTGTTGGCAACAAAAAAAGCCCAACGCTGGTGTCAGGACGACGCAAATAAAGAATCAAAAAACAGGCTGCCATTCCCCACGCGACCAGTAACGACCAGTCATACCATCCAGCAAGCGTACCGAAGTCGCCAGCGGTGTTTTGGCCGACGGCGCGGGCAACCAGATATGCCGCCTGTGAGAATAAACCTGCCAAGGTGAAGACGATCGTCAACAGGCCACGGCCGGGGATTTGCACCGCCGACCGAGTTAGGTCCAACAGCATCGCGACGACGTAGCTGCCGACGAAACAGGTGAGCGAAATGCCGAAAAAGAAACTGTCCATCAACCGCTGCTAGCACTCAATAATCGAGGAACGCCCGCGAAACAAATCGGTCAGCATCATCAACGCGACAGGGAACGCCCCCAACGGCGACCACGTGCATTTACGCTGCTCGTCCAGGGGTGCCGTTCAAGCCGCTTTGGTTACGACGATACTCGACTCCGTCACTAGTTTACGCCCGCCACGCCGTTTTGTCCCGGCCTTAGCGAAACTTGAACCAACTCTTGCCAAAGTTTGCACTGCGGCGCCGGCAAAAATGAATGGATCGATTGCGTAATCCCAGAGATTCACTGCGCCGCTGAACCGAAATTGCCAAGCAAGTATGATCCCCAACGCCAGCGACGCGACCATCCACCGCTGGGCGATCGCTGCGCCGCCAGAAATTGCCAGCAAAATCCACGCCGGCGTTGAACCGTAGCCGAGCGAATACAAGTCG
The DNA here is from genome assembly GCA_003506095.1 of Planctomycetaceae bacterium. Taxonomy (GTDB): domain Bacteria; phylum Planctomycetota; class Planctomycetia; order Pirellulales; family Pirellulaceae; genus UBA6163. The sequence continues at coordinate 8,465 of DNWZ01000482.1, forward strand.
GGCCCACGACCACTTAGTGCGACCGAATAAATCGCCAAGCCGCCAATCGTCCAAGCCCACTGCGGGCCATACCAAAGGTGCAGGTCGCTGCGGTGGCCGCCACGGGCAACCTTGCCACCGATTGTCACGGCCAGGAAAAAGATCGTCGCGAAGCTGAGTTCGCCGCTGTACGCCAACAGGTGCCCTGACAGGTCGACGCCGCCAAGAGGAACGGCCGATAAAGCTGCGGATATGACAATCGCAACAATCGCTGGGATGGCGAAGGCGGATCGATCGCCCAGCACAGCATCTTCATTTAACAATCGCAGGCGCCGCGGCCGAAGTTTCGCTGCCGCAAAACGAAGTACCCTGACGCCAACGATCATGCCCGACGCCGCGATCAAGGTAAACGACAGATGCGTCCAAATGAATTGGAAATGATTCATCGCGTCTGCTCCATCCAAGAATCATTGAATCTTATATGACAAATTTTCTCTCGTGCCCACGTGTATGTCAGGTGATAGTTGCCGTCAGCCGCTTTCACGAGTGTAGGGTAGGATGACTCCAAGCCATTTGGTATCGCCGGAAACGTCTTGATAATATCCCAGTCGATGCCATCATCTGATACTGCCAGCGACAATTCGGTTCGCTCCGTTTCACTTGCATTAAGGGCCATCAGAAAGCCTCCCTTGTTTCGCGAAACGACCGCGACGGATGAATTGGAGTTTGGCAAGCCGATCGGTTGAGCGTCAGACCAAGTTCGGCCGCCATCGACCGAGCGGTTCGCCAGGACACGGGGGTACGAATTACCCGTGCTGCGATGGAATGCCAAAATCGTATTCTCATCCACCGCCGCTAGCGTCGGTTGCAGTGCACCGACACTGTTGCCCATTCGGTACTTCGCAATGAGATTACCCTCCGGCGACAAATGCAAGATTTCTCCACACTTGATCAAAAACTCATGGTACACCGGCAACAAAACGCTGCCATCGCTCATCTCCAGCGGAATCGCGCGCACTAGATTGCTGACATTCAAAAACGGTGATGAAATCAATCGCCTAGAGTCGGACCAAGTCGACCCACCATCGTCCGAGTATTTTAGCGAAACCGAACTGCCGCTCCATCCTCCCAACAGGGCGATTGCGCCACGCTGGGCA
>DNWZ01000570.1 GCA_003506095.1 Planctomycetaceae bacterium
GCGAGCTGGCGGCATGGACCGTGGTATGTCGAGTGATTTTGAACTTGGACGAAACGATCACAAAACCCTAGCGTCACGGCGCAAACCAGATGGCAACCGTTACGACCGCAGACCTCACGTTCTTCCGCTATTGAATAACCTTCCGATCCGGAAACACTCGATCGACAATCGATGCCACCGCAAAACATACGCACGACGCGATCGCCGCCGCCCACCATCCGTGAACCTTCCAAGGCGCATCGGCCGGTGGAAAGATCAGCACGCTGGTCACAACCAACGCTGCAAACATCCCGATTAAACCGCTGCGTTGAGCGTACTGGCGTCGCGTTTTGCCGAGAAAGAAAATCCCCACGATCAAACCGGATGAAAATCCGGCAACCGTGATCACTTGATGGACCACCGACCCAGCAACCAACGATGGCGATTGAATCACAAAAATCGCCACCGCCATCTGCAAACATCCAAACACCACCGTCGCCACCTTGCCAGCGACCGTTAAACGTCGGTCAATCTTGGCTGATTTATCTTCTAACGACCCGTTGTCCAGATTCTTATCTTCATCAGCCTGATAACGTGGCTTTAAAAAATCGTTCACCACAGCCGACGAACTGCTCGACAACGAACTCGACAACGTCGACATCGCAACGCTGAACACGGCCGCGAGCGTCACACCACACAATCCGACTGGCATCTGATCGACAATGAACGCCGCAAAAACTTCATCGCGATTATCCGTCGCTAGCGTCCCACCACCCTGCACCCAAGCGGCCAAGGCGACACCGACCAACAAAAACAACGCGAACTGAATCGCAACCAACGGACCGCTCAGCCCCACTGCCCACCTTGCTTGACGCAAACCGCGAGCACAAAGATAACGCTGGACCATCAATTGATCGGTCCCATGCGTCGCCAGCGTTATAAAGATGCCGCCGATCAACCCCGCCCAAACATTCGCCGACGCGAACGAAAACGCCGACGGTTCAAACAGGCGAAACCGCTCCGTCGAACGCCCAAAATCGACCACACTCTGCAGCCCATCAGGCAACCGTCCCGCGATCACAACCACCGCCGCGATCGCACCGATCAAATAGACAACCAATTGAATACAGTCATTCCAGGCCACACTTCGTATCCCACCAACCGCTGCATAAACGACCGTCACCACACCGATCGCCAACACACACAACGTCAAATCGATTCCGGAAACTTGACCCAATACTAGCGCCGTCAAGTAAAGCCGCAATCCATCAGCAACCGTTCGCGTCACAATAAAAATCGCCGATGCGGCCCGCTGGGTCAGCCCACCAAACCGCGTTCGCAGAATGTCGTAAGCCGTGAAAACTTCCTCGCCTTGAAAGTAACTTGGCAAAAACCACACAACCACGATCAACCGACCAATCACCAGCCCAATCGCAAGTTGTAAGAATCCGAAGTTACCATCAGAGACGAAAGCGAGTCCCGGAACCGACAGGAACGTCACCGCGCTGGTCTCGGTCGCGATGATCGAACCGAGCACCACCCACCATGGCAAATCGCGTCCACCGACCATGTATCGGCTGAGCGACTGTGGCCCACAGCCAATCCATAAACCGAAAAACAGCGTTGCCAGGACATAGACCAGCACGATCGTGGTATCGATCGTCGAAATGCGAAAATCCAAAACGAATCACTCAGCAAAAGATGGAATTAAAATCGCCGCTGGCGGACAAACGAGCGGACACCCGCCATCGCTCTCAGAATAACGCCTTCGTCACGCTCGCACTTCCGCCAGGCATCACCTAGCGTTCTATTTTCGCCAAACACCGTCGCACCTCGCTTCGCCCGAACTCTTGCTATAATCGACCCTCCGCACCAGTTTCCTACCCGATCCTCATCCCTCATCGAGATTCCGCATGCCCCCGCTGACAACTCATCCGCTGACACACCGCTTCGCTTTCTCTTCCCTGCTCATCTGCTTGACGCTGGTCCATACCATCGCAATCGCCCAGACCGCTGCCCCCGTCCGCATGGGCGCTGGCATCATGACCTTTGACACCGTCCCCGGTTGGGGATTGCGTCCCGACGGCAATTCATCAATCGGCCCGACACACGGCTCGGTCGTGATCGACAAGGAAGGTCACATCTACACCAGCGCCAACGCAGGCGTTTTCGTCTTTTCACCCGATGGGATCGTTGTCCAGTCTTACTTGGGTGGCGATTACACCAACCTTCATGACATCGAAATCCGCGAAGAAGAAGGTGGCGAGTTTATTTATGGCGCGAGGAACCAAAACGCCGAAGGAATCAAGTTCAATGCTCATACCGGCGAAGTCGTTCTGCGATTGCCATTCCCAAAAGAGTCTGGACTCGAGCTCAAACAATTCAATCCCACCGCAATCACCGTCGCGCCCAACGGCGACATCTTTTTGTCCGACGGATACGCCAGCAACCACATCTTCAAGTTTGACAAGACCGGCAAGTACCTGATGCATTTTGGCGAAAAGGGAAACGGCTTAAAGCAATTCAATACCGCTCACGGAATGACGCTCGACACACGTTATGAACCGGCC
>DNWZ01000572.1 GCA_003506095.1 Planctomycetaceae bacterium
CGGTTTATGACAAAACACCACTGCCTCGCAAAGATTTAATGCGTGAAGAATGGGAACGGTTCGTGCGCGACGAAGCGATTCCCGTGATCGAATCTCATTCCGAAGAGATTGCCACTGCGATTCAGCGAACGTTGGCGGACGTCGCCAAAAACCCTCAGATTCGTGGCGAACTGGGATCGGCGGTCAACTCCCTAGTCGATGACCCACAATCACGTCGGTTGATCGGCGTTTTGCTGCGAGAAACGCTGATCGATAATCCCAAAGTGCGTCAAGTTTGGATCGATGTTTGGACCAGCAACGAGGCACAGGCCGCGTTTGATCGTGCGGGCGACTTGGTGGAACCGCTGGTTCGAAAGCTGGGCGATGAAATCATTGGTTCACCCGAACGTGGAATCGATCCTGGGTTTGCGAGGGTGCTGCGCCACCAGATCCTTGGCAAAGACCGACGTTGGATTATCGCCGAAGAAGTTTTCCAAGACGACTTATATGATTCCCAGCGGATTGAGGTAGGATTCGGCGATGCAAACTATCCGCTGTTGCCGATGGCGGAATCACAAGCGTTGGAATAGTCGAATTGGCTTCTCCCACTACTGACACGTCGACCGATCTTGCTGGCGGCCACGACGCGAATCACCCGGTAACGGTGGCGCTGGAATCGTTGACGGTTCGAGTCGCCGGACGTGAACTTCTCAGCGACGTGACGCTTGAAGTTTTGCCCGGCATGATCACCGTGATCGTCGGCGGCAGTGGTGCGGGCAAATCGGTCTTACTGAGGATTCTAGGCGGTCTGGTCGACGCAGATGACAACGCGATTTCGCAGTCGGGAAGGATCGTCATCGGATCAAGACGAGCCGATGGCGATACTGATTCATTGCAGCCGCAATCCTCGGCACGCGTCGGAATCGTGTTTCAAAACTTCGCCCTGTTCGACCAATGGTCGCCCAAAGGGAATGTGCAGCTGGCGATCGATCATCGCAGCGACCGGAGTGTGCCGCCGGAGCAGTCGGCGTCGGGTTGGTTAGAAGAATTGCGAGTGCCGCAGTCGACCCCTGTGGCGGTTTTAAGCGGTGGCCAGAAGCAACGGCTTGCGATCGCACGAACGCTTGCCGCGGCGCCAGCGATTGTGCTGTATGACGAACCGACCAGTGGGCTCGATTCGGCCAGCGGTCGCCAAGTCGCCGAGCTGATTCGTCGAACCCAGGCGTCACACCGGCGAACCAGCATCGTGGTGACGCACGATTACCAAACTCTCTTGCCGATCGCCGACGACGTGCTGCTGCTCGATTCGGCGTCGAAGACATTAACGCGAGTCCCCAAGGACCAGTGGGATACGATCGCCCAGCGGATGCAACCCGTTCAGCAACCAGCAAGCGACAGCCTCTTGGCGGAATCGTCCCCGCCAAGCACGATCGGGAACCGCATCGCAGCAATCGGCAAGCGAATGCTCGGCGGCATTGATCATCAAATGACCGCAACGGGTGCGGTTGTTTTACGATTGATCGATCGTATCTATGGTCGCAATGTCCACGCAAACAACCGTCGCGGTCTTGGGATGATTCGGCCGTGGTGGATCAGCCGTTTTTTCGGCTCGTTTCTGCGGCTTGTTGGTGGGCCGTCGGCGATGGTTTACTTGGCCGTCGCAGGAATGATTGTTGGGTTTACGGCAACCTATTTCACGTTTGAGTTCCTGCCCTATCGCATCTATTCAAAACCTCTATTGATCGAAGACTTGTTAGCCGCGATCGGGTTTGCGTTGTACAGAATCTTAGTGCCAGTGCTGGCAACGATTCTGATCGCGGCGCGATGTGGCGCGGCGGTCGCGGCGGACGTGGGTGTCAAACGTTATGGATCTCAGATCGAAGCGCTCAAAACATTAGGGATACGACCGGCGATTTACCTGCTGGTGCCGATCCTGTTCGCTTTTTTGTTAGCCACACCGTTGTTAACGGCGCTGGCGTTTCAGGTCGCCCGAGTTGTCAGTTTGGTATGCTTCAACGCGATGCACCCCGAACTTGGCCCCTACTTTTGGCATCAACATTTCCACAGCCGTTTGATCAGCCAGCAGGACGATTCGGGATGGATGTGGGTGATGGCAAAGACATTGATCTGCGGCGCAGGGATAGCACTTATCAGTTACCGCCAGGGCAGCCGCTACAAGGGCTCCGCTGGCGACGTCAGCGATTCGATCACGGCAACGGTATTATGGGCGACGTTGTTCGTGTTGACGGTTCACTTCGTCGTCGCGTTGATTGAGTTTTGACGGTCCGCTAAACGATCCAATCGTGTCGAACGTTTCTCTCTATTAGACATCAACCGAAAGAATGCGTCTTCCTGACGCCAACGAGATTAATAGCCGCCGCTGATTATTTCGCCACCAGTGCTGGCCTGTTTCCCGCTTTGTGGCATCACGCTTCGCACCTGCTTGCCATACGACTGTTCCCGGCCCAAACAAGGGGCGCTATTTGTCCAGTGCTAGAGCCATGTTCACCTCAAGCCGATATGGCTTGGCAGCGGTTTGTCGATCTGTATGGTCCGCTGATTTTCTACTGGGGCCGTCGACTGTTTTGCCCCAGCTGAAACTGGATTTTCCTGTTGGTCGAGTTATTCTATGGGCCAAAGGAGTTCGCAAAATGACCCGAGTACGCAGAACTTTCACAGCACAAGAAAAAGCCGCTATCGCTTTGCCCGTCCACTGAGACTGCGGGCTTGTATTGGGTAGGCCACCTCGATGGCTCTGTCAGCTTGCAACTTGGTAATGAAGTTTCTGGCGCCAGTGCGGCTGATTCGTCTCTTACGGATCAAGTTGCCAGTTCATCGTCGGGGCCTTATTAGGTAACGAGCCATTTGGATGGCGGCGTGTTTCTGTAACCGATCATGAGCGGTGCTGAGGCGATTTCATTAAAGCCGCATTCTCAGCGGACCAACGCAATTGCAGTTTCGCCTGACGGTTCGCGGATTGTGACGGTCAGCGACGATGGCAGGGCGATGATTTGGGATGCGAGTAAGCACGAATTGTCAGCGACGATTGTTTGCGAAATGCCTGTCACGTCGGCTGTATGGATCAATGACCGGCAATTGGCGGTTGGAACGGGTGATTGGCGTCTTGGGCGTCGCGGGGCGATTTGCACCTATTCGCTGGATGGGCAATTCGTCGGTGAGATGGAAGACAGTCGCCACTTTATCAACGATTTGGTGAGTCAAGAAAATCACGTCGATCGTCGTATTTCAGATATATTGTCGTTACACGATCAACAAGCTGAATTTGTTGTCATTAACGACCGGGGCGCGGTGAAACGCCTCGCGATCGTTAAACATAAAAGTGATGTGAATCGACTTGGGTGGATTGAGGAACGATTCGGACAATGCCTTTTCGGACAATGCCTATTTCACTCGTACCAGTTTCATGATGCGGCCAGAAACGTTCCAGTCTTGAATGTATAAGTTTCCTTGCGCGTCCCAGTAAGAGCCGTGTGTGCCGCTGAAGATGCCTTCGATCCATTCGGATTGCGGTACTTTGAAGTTGCCTCGTTTGGACGGATCGGCATTGTGGCCAAGCACCGCCATGATCGTGTTGCTCT
>DNWZ01000247.1:0-2854 GCA_003506095.1 Planctomycetaceae bacterium
CGATCCACAGACCGAGCCTTGGTGTCAAGTGGTCGCTGTCCACGGGTTAACAGAAATCATCGCACGGCTAGCAGACGATCATCCTTCACATCCGCTGGTCGCCGCCTTCCGGCCGCTGCTGGAGGAGGATCTGCAAAAACTCGAACANNCAGGCGGCCGGTTGCTACAATGAAATCGCCACAAGTAATCTTGATCAGCGGCAGCAATCGGTCCTGCTGCGAGTGTTCGTCAACTGCTTGGAACAACGTTTTGTGGAAAAGGGAAAATTGGAGATCGAAGAAATGTTAAAAGGCCAACTGCCCGACTTACGCGAAACACAATCGGGCAAAGATCTAATCGCGATTGGTGTCAAAGAAGGAATAGACAAGGGAATTGAAGAAGGAAAGCGTGAGGCTCTGATCGAACTTTTAGAAGCCAGGTTTGGGCCGCTCGATGCGAATTTGATCGAAAAGCTCCAATCGCTCGCGGGTCTTGAAGTGCTGGCGAAACACTACACGAAAGCACTGAAAGTCAAATCGCTAGACCCGTTGTTTGCCGAGGACTGAAACCGAGTAACGCTCGCCTAGCCAAGCGATTCTTATTCTAAGCGGTGCAAGCAAAGTAGGTCGTAACAAGCGTAGCGCAGTTACGGCACTAACACAATGCAATCGAATGTCCGTAACAGCGCTGCGTTCGTTACGGACTACGAGATCGCGACGCTTGAGTTTGCCCCGCCAACGTCGCAGCCGACTCTTACGCCAAACGGTGCAAACGACGAACAATCCATTCGAAGGTCAGCGCGGTGGCGATCAGCCACAACAGACTTGCGTTACGTCGCTCGGCAAAGTCGTCGTCGGGCGTGCCCGGCAGGATCGTCGTCTGCGGTTGAGGTTGCAATAGTTCAGGCAGTTTTTTGATTGCCGCCTGCGACGCCGATTCGTCATCAATCGCTAAGTATTGTCCGCCCGTCGACGTTGCCACAAAGTTCAGGTCTTCGTCATTGCGCTGGGGACGTTCGAGTTCGACCGTTGGTAATCGCACTTGCACGGTTTGGCGAAGCACGGTGTCGCCCAGTCCGTCGCCGAGCGTCAGCCTGAGTTCATAGCTGCCGGCGGCGCGAACGATGAAGCGCCCCGAATAGGTGCCGCCGCGTGTTTCGCCTTCGACCGGGGTCAAGACAACCGTTGAGATAGAACCGCCCGGTCCTAACAGATTTGCTTCGACCTTTGGCACTCGCAAAGGTTCGAATTGGTCGTCCGTCAAAACGGCACGGACCGTGATCGTATCGCCTACACCGGCTCGCGCGTTATCGACCATCAAAATGCCGCGATTCGAATCTCGCAACAATCGCCCTTCGCTGATCCAGCGGACCAGTTTCGTGTAATAGCTGTCGAAATAGACGTCGCTGTCGCGGCGCAGTCGCCACATCTCGCCGCTGGCCTGAAAATAAGTTCGCCCGGCACCATAAAACTGACTGGCCAGATAAACCGGCAACGAATCGCCGACTTTGGTCGATGGGTCTGAAAAATAGGCGTAAACCTTCGCCCCCGGCTTCGGATCTTTGACGCCCACGTAATCGAAAACGCCACCGAAACTGCCCCACATATCAAAGCTCGCCTGAGGGTCTTCGGCAATAAATAAGAAATCAGCGCGCCGCGCTTCAGGTGTAAACTCCAGGTCATAAGCCGTATCGCCGCCCTGGCGACCGCCGCTCAGCAGCGGGCTGCGCGTGGCGAGTTCGACTGGGAAAAGCCCGTTCAGGATCGCGACTCGCGGATCGGTCCGCATCCGCGTCCACTGTGGCATGTAGATCGGGCCGCCGACTAACATCAACCCGCCGGCTTGTTCGCCCAACCAACGCTGCAACAACTGTAATCGCTCGACCGGGATCGTCATCCAATCGGGGTCAAACGCCAAAATCGCGTCGTATTCGAACAACGCTTCCGCCGTCGCCGGAAACTCATCCAGCAATCGGCTGGCGTCTTGGCTGTGCCCTTCGCGAGCCGTCTGCAACCAAACGTCTAGCTCGACCGATTCGTCACGATGCAACAAATTGCGGACAAATTGATACTCTCGTGTCGGCCCGCCGGCGATCGCCAAGACCTTCAACTTTCTTGCCACCACCTCGTAACGTGCTTCGCGGAAGTTGTCTTCAGCGTTTTGGTCTTCCGGCGGCGGGATCGCTCGCACAGCCAAGCGCCGGCGTCCGACCGATTCGGGCGACATTTCAAAGCGGACCGAAACCAGCGAACCGTCTGCCGGCAATTCGACTTCGCGACTGTCGACAACATCGGTCAATTCAACATCGGAATCGTCCAGACCGTCGAGCAGTTGCACCTGAGTGGTGATCGGTTTTGAGCCGCTGGCTTGCAGCACGGCGGTCAGTGCGAACTTATCGCCGGGGTAGACACGTCGCGGAGCGTCGAGATCGACAACGCGCACGTTCACGGGTGCATCGCTGCTGCCCAGCCCCACCGGATAGATCGCAACTTCGCTGCGTCGGGCCAACGTCGCCGCGGCGCTAGTCGACATCCCGCCACTGCCTTGCCCGTCGGACAACAACACGATTCCCGCCAATGTCGTCGGATCATGCTTTGCCAACACGCCTCGCACCGCGTCGCCGATGCGGCTTTCCGAACCGACTGCGGCGAGCGCCTGCGACCAATCCGAAACACGTCGCTGGGGCGGCGGAGCGTCGGCGTCATCAATCGGTTTGCCGTCAGGCCCCAGCTTTGGCGATTGGCTTGCATCGGGTTGTGCGACGGCATCGGAAATCCCGATCAACGATTGCAGCGACCGTTCAGTGCGCACGGTCCAAACTCCGCCCAATAGAATCGCACTGATCGGCAACAGGATCGCGGCACTGACCAGCGGC
>DNWZ01000247.1:2871-4791 GCA_003506095.1 Planctomycetaceae bacterium
GCAACATCCCGACGGCGCACAACGCGCCGAGCATCGCGATGCGATCGGGACCGACCGCTGCGACATCCACGGCCGGTTTTTCCACATCGCTCTGGCTGACCAAAAACCGCGACTCCAGTTCACGCGGTTCGCTATCCTGGTCAAACGCATAAACGGTCACGCGGTGTTGCGATTCCAGCTTGGTCAACAGATCGCTTTCGCCCAAAATCCTTGCCGCCCGCGCCGATCGGTTCAGCGGTTCAGCCGACGGATCGGAGGAATCGGCCAGCGACATGCTTTGGCTGGTATCGACCAGAATCGCCACTTCGCTCGATCGCGTCACGCGTTGTTGAGCACGGCGTTGCAGGCCGAGAAAGAAAAACACGAGCGCGACCAGCACGGTCAAACGCAGCCCGATCAGCGTCATTCGTACGCCGCGAGACAATTCGACGCTGTCACGGCGGTAAAGCCAAACGCAGGAATAAATCAGCAGCGAAACGAGCGTGATCGCGATCACCCAGCCCCACCAACCGCCCAACATCGCTGCGCGGCCAAACTCGTAAACGATCTCGCTGGACGCCGCGTCGGATGGGCCTGGCAGCACCGTCGTGGTCACATTGCTTGACTGGTTCATCGCTGGTGCCTCCTCGCTGCCGCTGCGCCGCTGAGCGTGCCGGTGCCCGCCGCAGTCGCCAATCCGCCCAAATGTGGAACCGCGTCACGCACGGCTGCCGGCGGATGATAACTCGATAAGTATGCCAAAATCTGTTCAATCGCAAGGAAGAGTGTCAACAAAGCCAGCAGGACCATCGTTGTCGCCGAGCCGCTGGGGCCGCCAAACTGCTCCGCCAATTCGCCTGCGGTCACGAAACGCACATCGACCGGCTGGACCGCACGACGAATCTCCTCCGCCGGCACTCGCGTCAAATCGCTTTCCCCGACCGAAATCACCATCGCCGCAGGAGTTACGCGATTCTGGCCATCGATCCCAGAAATCACCGTCTCCGCGATTCCCGGCACCAACAGGCTGTCGACATCGCTGCCACCAGAAATCACTTCGTCCATCGGCGAAATTACCAACTCGCGAGCCGCACCTTCGCCCTTGGGCGTCCACTGCACCGCCACCCTGGGCGGCTCATTCACCGGCGGCAAAAACGACACGTCGCCGACGAAAGAATCAGCCGGCAAGCTGCGGCGAATCCCTTCTTCAACCAACGATTCCACTGGCGGCGAAGCGGCTGACCAAAGAAACGCATTGGCTTGCAACAGGAAGACAACAAACGTCGGGTCGCCCGACCAATTGGTCCAGGAACCGTCCAATCCGACCAGCGAAGTGACCACGCGACCGCGACCCACGTCGTGCTGAGTCACCAGTGGGCGGCCGTCGCGTCGCAGCAAAATTTCGCGAACCGGCGAGGCCGCTTCGGTATTGGTATCACCACCGGTTGGCGTCGGATCGGCCGCCGGGGCGCCCAGGGTCCACGAGTTGGTCAGCCCCACGACCGCGAACGCCGCATCGCCGATCGACAACAGCGGTTCGATCAACGGATGCGGACGGCCGAGAATCACATCGGGCGAAACCTCAGCCGATCGGACTGGCAATTCCGCCTGTTCGCCGATCACTCCGGGCAACAAGCGTCGCGTCCCGCCAAGTGTTCGGTTGTAAAGTTCGCGATTGATCGATGGGCCGAGAAACCAAAACAAGCCGCCGCCTGCGTTGACATAATCCTTCAACAACACCGCAACATTGTCGCTGACTTCGGGTACGTTCAACAAGTAAACGGCACGATATCGCGCCAACTGTTCTGCTGTGATTGACCGCAAAAAACCGGGGGTTTGCAAATCCGGTATCGCACCGGTTCGCACTTGGCCGCCCGGATTCAAAACTGAACTGACGTGAAACGCACCACGTCCGCCGACATCGCCATCGACCACCAACAC
>DNWZ01000109.1 GCA_003506095.1 Planctomycetaceae bacterium
TGGTCCTTTCGATCGTTGCCTGGTTGTCCGGTGGACACCTGTTATTGGAGGACGTCCCGGGAGTTGCCAAAACGATGCTGGCCCGAGCCCTGGCCAAAAGCGTTGGCTGCCAATTCAAACGAATCCAGTGCACCCCGGACCTGTTGCCCAGCGACGTTACCGGCACTTCGATCTACAATCAAAAATCGGGCGAGTTTGAGTTTCGTCCCGGTCCAGTCTTCACACAAATCCTTTTGGCCGACGAAATCAACCGCGCGACGCCTCGAACGCAGGCATCGTTGCTCGAAGCGATGGCAGAAGGCCGCGTCACCGTCGATGGCACCACGCACACCCTGCCGCCACCCTTTCTGGTGATCGCTACGCAAAACCCTGTCGACCACGAAGGGACATTTCCACTGCCCGAAGCGCAACTCGACCGGTTCTTGATGCGATTCACTTTGGGATATCCGAGCATGGAAGAAGAGTTGCGGATGCTGGCGATGCTGGAACGAACTCACCCGGTCGATGCCCTCCAGCCGGTCGCGGAGGCATCGGAATTGGTCGACGCACAAAACGCAATCCGTGGCGTGCGAGTCGACCCACGCATTCGAAATTACTTGTTGCAATTGGTACACGAATCTCGAACTCACGAAGACATCGCGTTGGGGGGAAGCCCCCGCTGCAGCATCGCTCTGTTTCGCTGTGCCCAAGCGTTTGCCGCAATCCAAGGACGCACTTACGTTTTGCCCGACGATGTAAAACGGATCGTCGCCCCGGTCATGAATCACCGTGTGATCATCAAGCCAGAAAGCCGACTGCGAAAAGTAACGGCCGAGAAAGCGATACAAGATATCTTGTCCGAGATCGCTGTGCCGATCATCGAAGCGACCTAGTTGCCCTTGCCACATCCGCTCGTAAACCTGTCGGACCGACTCTCGCATATGACCTCTAACGAAACTGCGGCCAACCCCAACCGAAGCCATCCTCGCAAACGGTGGTTGATCGTCGGCGGCGGAATGATGGGATTGAAGCTCGCTCGTGACCTCGCCCTGCTCAACCAAGACGTCACTGTTGCCGAGGCCGCGCCCGAGTTCGGCGGTTTGACCAGCGCATGGAAACTCGGTGATGTCACCTGGGATCGCTTTTATCACGCGACGCTCTTAAGCGATTCCGAACTGAGAGAACTGTTATCCGAACTCGAATTAGAAAAAGAAATTCGCTGGGTGGAAACCAAAACTGGTTTCTATTCCCAAGGCGAACTGATCTCGATGAGCAATACGATCGAGTTCCTCCGCTTTCCCCTGCTAAACCTCGTCGACAAACTGCGACTGGGCGGCACGATCTTCCTCGCTTCAAAACTGCGAAACTGGCGCAGGCTTGAAAAAATGACGGTCGAAAGCTGGTTACGCCGATGGTCTGGCAAACGAGTCTTTGAAAAAATCTGGTTACCGCTGCTCAATGCAAAGCTTGGCGAAGCTTATAAGATCACCTCAGCCGCTTTCATATGGGCTCACACCGCACGACTTTATAAGGCCCGCCGCAGCGGCATGAAGACAGAATTGTTCGGATACGTTCCCGGCGGATACGCCCGCATCCTCGATCAACTGCAGCGACGACTGATCCAACTCGGCGTCACGTTACGAGCCAACTCTCCGATCACAAAGATTCAAAGCGACACAAACGGCGGTTTCGAGATTCAGATTCGCGACCAGCCCAAAGAACATTATGACCAAATCATTTATACGATTCCTGGTCAAGCGATCGCCGACAGTTGTGGGCAGCTATTAAACGATGACGAAAACTCGCGTCTTCGTGGCATACAGTATCTGGGCGTTGTCTGCGCATCGTTGCTGCTTCGCAAACCGATCAGCCGCTATTACGTCACCAATATTGTCGATACCTGGGTACCGCTGACCGCAGTGATCGAAATGTCGACCATCGTTGATCCCGAAACCCAACTGGGTGGCAAACACCTCGTTTACTTGCCCAAGTACATGCCCGAAGGACACGAAGGGCTGAACGAAAGTGATGCGGATTACAAGGAAAAATGCCTGTCAACGCTCGAGAAAATGTACTCCGGCTTTGCTCGCGATCATGTGGTCGCGATCGAAGTCGCGCGGGCAAAACGAGTCGCGGCGCTGCAAACGATCGGCTACAGCGAACGTCTGCCCCCGGTGATTACTTCGGTGCCGGGGTTGTATGTGATCCATTCGGCACAGATCTTAAAGGGCAGTTTGAACGTCAACGAAACACTCTCGCTGGCCCAAGAAAAATTGCACGGCGAAGTTTGGCCCGTGTTCCAGTCGCTCGCCTAGCCACGCAAACGCAGGATTTTTAAGCATGTCGCCATCTCGATTGGCCCTCCATTGGCAGATCTTCATCGGCATGATCGCCGGGGCCGTTATCGGCATTTCGTTGAACCTGCTGGCCAGCTCGCAAACCACTCGCGTTGCCGACGGATTGCCCAATGGATTCACCGCGATGGAGATCGTCGACACATCGGGGCGGGCAGAAATACGCTTGTTTCAAGACAATGAAGTTGTGCGCGAACTGGTGATCGATCCCACCTCTGCGGGCGAAGACCGTTTCCGATCAATCGATCAATTGAAAGCCAAAGAGCCCGAGATCGCCAAACTCTACACAGCGCATGGTGGCAGTTGGGCGCAGACGATCGGCGGGGCTTTCAAACGACTCGGAAATCTGTTTTTAAGGATGCTGCAAATGGTTGCGGTACCCTTGATTGTTACTTCACTGATCACTGGCGTGATGGGATTAAGTGGTCACGCAGTCGGACGTATGTTTTCGCGAACCCTGTTTTATTATATCTCAACCAGCATGTTAGCCATCATCACCGGCTTAGTCGCTGTGAATCTGATTCGCCCCGGTCTACGCGGCGGCATCCAAGTCGCCGGTGGCAACGCCGGTGGAAAGGTTTTGAATGACGCGCCACCGCTGGGCGAGATCATCTTCAATCAAGTCGAAGCGATGATCCCATCCAATCCTCTGGGTGCATTGGTCGAACCGAACTTCTTATCGATCATTGCCTTCACCATTGCATTTTCAATCTTCGCACTGCGAATCGGCGGAACGACAGCGACGCGAGTGCAAGAGGCGGCCAATACCGCATTCGCGGTCATCATGGCAATGACAACCGCTATCATACGACTCGCTCCGATAGGCGTCTTTTTCTTAATGGGTTATGTGACGTCGACCCAAGGGATCGCCGTTTTTCAATCGCTCGGATGGTATGTCATTGCTGTCGCGTTAGCACTCGCCTTTCATGCAATGGTGACATTGCCGTTGATCTTGAAATACGTTGCAAAGCGAAACCCCCGCCAGTTCGCTCAAGCGATGAGCCCCGCGCTGTTGACTGCGTTCAGCAGTGCCAGCAGCAACGGTACTTTGCCGCTGACGATGAGCTGTGTCGAAGATCGCGCGGGAATCAGCAATCGCACGGGATCGTTCGTCTTGCCATTGGGCGCGACGATCAACATGGACGGCACGGCGCTTTACGAAGCGGTCGCTGTGATGTTCATCGCGCAGTTACATTTCGGTGCTAACTTGCCACTGTCACAGCAGGTGGTCATCGCACTGACCGCGTTACTGGCAAGCGTTGGCGCAGCGGGCATCCCGCATGCCGGTCTTGTGATGATGGTCATCATCCTGCAAGCGGTAAACTTGCCAATTGAATTGCAAGGCATCATTTTGGCCGTCGACCGCGTATTGGACATGGCCAGGACGTCGGTCAATGTCTGGAGCGATGCTTGCGGATGTGCGGTGATTGAAACCTTGGAAGATCGCACAAAGACCGGGTTGCCAAACGCCGACAGTGTCGCCTAACCTCGTACGGTTCACCGCCTAAGTTTTCTGCTCTTACCTGATTCAAAATACGCTCATGGAATCCGCATCACTCGATTTTTTCCGCTCCGCGATACTCACCCCCAGCCCTTCGGGATACGAACAACCGATTCAACGCTTGGTGCGAGATTTCATCTCACCGCATGCCGATCAAGTTCGCACTGACGTTCACGGAAACGTCATTGCATCACTCGGCGATCCGCAAGGGCCGCGGCTCTTGCTGGCTGGCCACTGCGACCAGATCGGTATGTTGGTAACCAATATCGACGACAACGGTTTTGTCTATGCACAAACGATCGGCGGTTGGGACCCGCAACAATTGATCGGCCAAGCGATGAGCATTTGGACCGACAATGGACCAGTACCTGCCGTGATCAGCCGCAAACCGATTCACCTGTTGAATGAGAACGAGCGAAAGCAAGTTGTGATGCTCGAACAGATGTGGTTAGACATCGGTGCTAAGGATAAAGCCGAAGCGTCCTCACAAGTGCGAGTCGGTGACTGCGTGACGCTGAACCTGCAGTATCGTCCACTGCTGGGCAAACTGGTAAGCGGCCCGGGAATGGACAACAAGACTGGGATGTGGACCGTGATCGAAGCGCTGCGCAGGACTGCACAGCAGATCAAGCAGCAAGCTCAACCGCTGACCTGTCATCTGCACAGTGTCAGCACGGTACAAGAAGAGATCGGACTGCGCGGTGCCCAAACCGCCGCCGGCAGTGTCAAGCCACACGTCGCCATCGCCGTCGATGTGACACACGCGTCGGACTGTCCCACGATTGATAAGAACCAACAGGGCGATATCAAGATCGGTGGTGGACCAGTGATTTATCGCGGCCCCAACATGAACCCAATCGTTTCGCAGCGGTTGGTTGATTTGGCCAAACAGCACGCAATTCCTTATCAAATGGCGGCAAGCGGCCGCGCCACGCCCAACGATGCCAACGTGCTGCAGATTCACGGCGGCGGAGTCGCGACAGGCCTGGTCGCGATCCCCAACCGATACATGCATTCCGCGGTCGAAGTGATCTCGCTAGACGACATCCACCACGTCGCCGAACTATTAACAAAGTTCACTCTTTCACTCACCCCCGGCTGCGACTTCACTCCGCTGTAGAACGAAACCTAGAGGACACCCAACCACTCGCCGAGGCCCCGAACGCGAACATCACCCCGCGTCGGCGGTGGTTTCTTCGTCCTGCAGTTCGATTGCAGGGAATGGGTCAGTCAGCGTTTCCCAGTCCTCGGGACCATTGAGGTATTCCTGATTGGTTAGCAGGCAGGAATCCAGGATTTGTCGGATAGACGATTCGTCCATCGCGTTGCCAATGAATACGAGTTCCTGGCGGCGATCTTCGTACAGGCCGACATATTGCTCCTTAATCGCCGCAACTTCCGATTCATCGTCTGGCCATTCTTCTTCGGATGCGGCTGCCCACCACAATCCGGCAGGGTCGATGCGGACCGAACACCCGGCTTGCGACCAGTCATAAGCCCAATCGTTTTTCGATGCGATCCAAACTAGTCCCTTGCTGCGAAGTACGCCGGTAAAGATCCCGTCTTCTAAATTGGCGTCCAGGGCGCTGGACAGACGTTGTGGATGAAATGGCCGGCGACTGCGATAGACAAAGTTGGTGATGCCATACTCATCCGTCTCGGTCGTTTCTTCGCCACGCGGCACCGCCATCCATTCGGGCTGTTGCTCCGCTTCTTCTAACGAAAACAGCCCAGTACCCAAGATTTGATCCAGCGGTACGCGGGATTCTCGGCTGTGCACGATTCGAGCGGTGCTGTTGAGTTTGCGCAGCAGAACCGACAACTGTTCAAGGTCATATGGCGTTACCAAGTCGGTCTTGTTGATCACAATCACATTGGCAAACTCGACTTGATCAACCAACAGATCGACAATGTTTCGTTTGTCATCTTCACCCAGGCCGATTTGTCGATCCGACAAATCATCATACGATCCGTATTCTCTCATAAAATTGCCTGCATCGATGACGGTAACCATCGTGTCGAGTTCGGCAATCTGCGACAAACTGTTGCCAGATTCATCCTCGAACGAAAACGTTTCGGCCACTGGCATCGGTTCGCTGATGCCGGTCGATTCGATCAACAGATAATCAAACCTGCCGTCACGAGCCAAACGCCCGACTTCGATCAACAGGTCTTCGCGCAGTGTGCAACAAATGCACCCGTTGGTCATTTCGACAAGCAGCTCTTCGGTTCGCGACAGGTTCGCATCGCCGTTACGAACCAATGCGGCATCGATATTCACTTCGCTCATGTCATTAACGATCACTGCCACTCGCATACCAGCGCGATTGGCCAAGACGTGATTGAGCAACGTCGTTTTTCCGGCGCCGAGAAAACCGGAAAGGACGGTAACGGGCAAACGCTTTATAGGATTGGGTTGCATATTCGGTTTGATCGCAGAGGAAAACTTTAGAGCGCAGTTCCTAGAACAGCAGCACGCAGCAATCATATCGCAAATGCAATCATGATGCAATTGATGGCCGTGCCGCTGCGAGCAATTTTGTCCCGATGGGTCAGCGTCGGTCGTGTGCTGCTTCCCGAGACGACTTTTTGGCCAAACTTTACCGCAGCCCTGACCGGGGGCATTTCCGTTGCGACGCTGTAGTTGCGATACGTTCAAACGCAAAAACGCTCGGCCACCCCCCAGCGGCCGAGCGTTCATCGTTTCGTAGCACTGCTTCCGCAGCGGTCTAGCCCATCATCAATCGCCCGTGATCCGCCTCCGATTCCACACCGGCTCCCGCTTGGGAGGCTGACACACAAAACGCGATGAACTCGATCCGTTAGCGGTTCGATGCTATGAAACGTCGCTTTGATAATGCTTCTTGAACACCAATATCATTGGCTGTTAACACTTGCCCTCGTGCCAAGGTGATGCCTGGGATAGTGCTGTCGTTAAAGTCGGTCACGGGACGGTTGTCGCCCGGGTTTTCCAGACCATCGGTAAAACCGGCGGGACGAATCAGTTGAACGTCGTAAGAGCCTGCCGGCAGGGTGTTAAACTCCCATAAACCCTGAGCGTTTGTCGTTGTTGTTCGCAGGATTGGCGTGGTTCCCGCGGCTCGCAGGTTGACTGTCAACCCGGGCAACAAAACGTCTGTCCCGTTAAAAATGCCGTCATTGTTGTTGTCAACAAAGGCAAGTCCCGACAAGCGTGCATCGTTGGTGTCAGGAATCGCAGATGTGGTATTAACGGTCGCAACGTTGGGTGCGGTATTGGCACCTTCGCTGGTTGTTGTTGCAACAGTCACTTGGTTGGTCAGTACACCTTCGAAATCGGGATTGACCGATGCAATAATCGAATACGGAAGTTGGTTGACAACGCCTGGGTTCAGCGTGCCAATGGTTACGTTGACCGTTTGGCCTGCATTTGTCAGGGGAACACCGCCGGGCCCGACTCCGCTGACGAACGTAACACCCGGCGGCAACACATCGGTAAGCGTAACACCTTGTGCAACCGATGGTCCATTGTTGGTTACTACAATGTTATAGGTGAGTTGGTCACCAGGTTGGGCATTCGCGGCCGAGACGCTCTTGGTGACACCCAGATCCGCATTAGGAGTCAGCGTCGTCGCAACGGCGTTGCTGGTGTTATTTGCCGGATTGGTATCGCCGGTGGCTGTGACAGTCGCCGTGTTACTGAGCGCCGTGGTCGCTGATGCCGCAATCCCCGCGACAATCGTATAGGTCTGCGCGTTGCCAGCCCCAACCAACAATTGAGGAATTGTAAACTGAAGGTTGTTGCCGGTGCCGGTATTGTTGACCGCAGTACCGCCGAGCGTGATCGACTGCAAGGTAAGACCTGCTGGCAACGTGTCAGTAACAACTGCATTGGTTGCGACGCTCGGGCCGTCATTCACCACTTGCAATGTATAAGTGATTGCTGGACCACCGGGAATCGCAGTCGCTGGACCCGTTTTTGTGATTCTTGCGTCGACTTGTGGTTGCAGGTTCGTCGTCACTGTCGCCGTATTGCCCGCGATCGGATCACCAACGCCACCACCATTGATGGTTACCGAATTGGTGATCGCACCGGTGACGCCCGCACCGACGTTTGCCGTTACCAAAACCGTGACCGCATTAGGGACACCAGTTGGCACCGACGGCAACACGAACGACAAGATGCCCGCATCGGGATTATTGTCAATGACCTGATTCCCATTGACCGTGATCGATGTCGCGACTACGCCTGGGGGCAATGTGTCTACAACGTTCACGTTGACCGCATCGCTGACACCGGTGTTTGTCACAGTAATGGTATAGGTGATGGGTTGACCCGGGGTTGCAAATGCCCCGTTTGCGACCCCGTCGTCTTTGGTCACAACCAAATCGATCTGTCGAGTTGGGTTGATCGTCTCGCTGTCTTGGTTGTTTGCAGACACAAGGTCGACGTCTGCGACAGTACCGTTATCAAATGCAGCAACGATTGCGGTGTTGGTCAGCGTTGCCGCTGCGGTTTGGCTTACCGTCGCGTTAAAACTGAATGTGACCGCTTGGCCGATGTTCAGCGGCACGCCGGTAAACGACAGATTTTGGCCGACGGCGTTGAGCACCACGCCTGTGCCGTTAGCATTAAAGCTTCCAGGAACAAGCGTCAAACCTGTTGGCAGCGTATCCGTTACGGTAAATCCGCGAGCATCACCGGGGCTGGTCGGCAAATTGGTAACCGTAACTTCATAAGTTACTGTGCCGCCAAACGCGGCACTCGTTCCTGTGGCGACCGCTTTTGTAACCGCTAAATCGACGGCACGCGTGACTGGCGTGGCAACGGTACTGATGTTGTTGGCCAGATTGGGATCGGTATTGGGGGTGTTCGAAACCACGGCCTGGTTAGTTACCAGATCGGCCGAACTGCTGTTTACGGTTGCCGTGATTAAGACAATCGCTTGAGCGGCATTGGCAAGGTTACCGATCGTTGCCGTCACCGTCCCAGCGTTATGAACGATTCCCGCATTAACGGCACCACCATTGATCGTGGCGCTGACAAAAGTCACATCCGGTGGCAATGTATCCTCCACCGTGACGCCGGTCGCATTCGCTGGACCCGCATTGGAAGCTACCAAGCGATAGACAATCGTTTGGCCGGATTGCACTGTCGCCGGCGGAATCGGATTGCCCGTGGTTGTTTCCACAGTCTTAACAATCGACAAATCAGTTTCAGGCAACGCGACAGTTGCCGTCGCTTCGTTGTTAGCAAGATTGTTGTCGGGTTCCGCACCATCCACAGTAACCATGTTGACCAGGTTGCCAAAGGTTGTTGCAGGGATATTAGCAATTACTAAAAACGACCTAGTTGCACCACTAGCCATCCCAGTCAAATTGAAAGTCGTTGTTTGGCCGACGGTGGACGCGACCGTAACGCCAGCGGGAGGCAACGCGGGGTTGCCCACCGTGCCGATCGAACCAAACGTCATGCCAGCGGGAAAGAGGTCCTGAACCGTGATCCCGGTAGCGGGCAGAACCCCATTATTGGTAACCGTTACCTGGAAGGTTGCGGTGCGAGAGTTGTCGCCATTGACCACGACACCTTGCAGCGTTTTGTCGACTTCAAGATCAGCTTCATTATTAAGGTTTCGCAAATCAGAGGTCACATCACGCGGTGCGATCGCTTCAAAGACGGAAACACGAATATTTTGGTCCGTCGCAGTCGTGACCAGCAATTCAATCGCGCCGACATTCGCGAAGTTCGCCGGCCCGGTCGAACCCGTGCCAGGCATGAAGTCCGCAAAGGGAATAAAATCTAAGTAGTTGGCATTAATGATCGCAGGATCAAAAGGATGATCGACTTGTGAGAAATTATTGGCGTCTGTGTAGACGACTAGTCTATACGTTTGCCCAGCGGCAAAGATGTTGCGATAGACTTGAAGCAATAACCCCGAGTCGGCGTCGCTAGCACTCAGATTGATTCCACCGAGCCCGGTGGGGACCAACGCAGTGCCGGTTGCGCCGCCATCGTACCGCAAAACCGCAGAACCGAAGCTTGCGTTGGCTGAATTGACGGCGAACCTGTTATTGATCGTATTGATTTCAACGGAAACCGAAGAAGGCCCGCCGCCGTAGGTCAACTCGATTTTGCGTCTGCCACCGATTGCTTCGGGTGCGGGCAAGTTCGAAGTATCCAGCGGTGTACCAGCATTGACCAACAGTGCGTCGCCGGTTTGATCAAATCCATCGATTACTCTGGTGGTGTTACGAGCGACCGTAATCGGAATGGGGTCTGGAATAATGACACCCACGGGGCCGTTCAATTGTTGTAAGAAGTACAACCCCGGCTCGAGGTCTTCAAACAAGTAGGTTCCCGGTGCAGCGGTCGTTCTAGTACCGATCGTCGTATCGTCGCCCCCAAAGACGTTATCACCGCCATCACGAAATAAACGAACGTCGATTCCGGACAGGCGGGTGTCATCCACTGTCAGGCCATTGCCGGTCAAATCGTTATAGACCGTGCCCGAGATCGTGTTGATGTCGCCGGCGAGCAGTTCTCGCTTGTCGAGCCGTTCCATCCGGAGCCGCCGCTGACTCGGCTTGCGAGTCCGTGGGGTCCGCGTTTTCGAAGTGAATCGTTGAATCAGCTTTGTGAACATCGCTTTACCAGCTCCAGAAATCACATGGCCACCCATTCGTGGGAAACCATCTGTCAATCGCTTTTATCGGACGACCGCTAGGATCATCCCCACAGTTAATGGCGTTTTTTTCGTCACGCCCCATGCACATCCCTACCATGGCTGTCGTCTGACGCGTCGCTTCGCCCGGCACGCGTTAGCCAGCCACCTCTTCGCCCCTACATCCACCGGCTCCCGGCCCCAAGCTTTCCACCGGCTCCGCGTTTCCACCGGCTCCCGGCCGCGTGCGGATCGGTCAAAACTTGCGACTTATCGCCTCATGCCGCTGATGCGACTACCACTGAAACTCGCCACCGAAGGTGATTCCCTGGACCCAGTAGTCTGTGTCGCGGAACACAAACTCAGGACGGGCTGGCAATCCGTTTCCTACTGCAGGCGGGAACAGATTGGGGTTCACACCCAGATCGATCTGGTCGCCAGGTCGAACAACGTTGGACCAAAAGATCAATGTGTAACCGAGCTTTAGCTTCAAGTTGTGAGTCAACTGATAACCAAGGCGGCCACCAAGTTCTGGCAGGATCGTAAATTGATCTCTTGAGTGCGATCCGATGTTGGTACCTTGCTGAGCCAACAAACCGCCACCATCTTGGCGAACAGCATTGATCACGGTCGATCCGCTGATATCAACACGTTGGCGGGTGTTGCCCAGTGCCAACTTCGCCAACAAGTCGATCGACCATGGGCCGCGGCATCGCTCGTACAGGATGCCCATGTCAAAACCGTTGAACTGGTTCATCGTGCGGAACTGATCGTTGATCTGGAACGAACCTGCTGGATTAATACCCGTAAAGTTTTCGTGAACGCTGATCGATTCGTCGAGCTGCAAGTATCGGTAACCGAACAGGGCGTCGGTGCGACTATGGAACGTGCTGCAACCGTCGCACAGGATTCCATGACCGCAACCGGAGTTGCAATTGGTTTGGCGTCGGAAGTGAAAGCCGCCGCCAGCCAGCGAACTGGTTGCCGAAGCCGTGAGACCACCATTGGCGATCCCCGGATAAGCAACAATCTGGGAATCATTGAGTCCGTTGAGGACATTGACGAAGGGTCGAGCAAGAATCGGGTTTGCACCGTTGGATGTTGCTGAGAACGATTCCGTGCGACTTCCCAGTTCAAAGTATTCGGCGGCCGCTGACCACGTATGGCAGCGATCGAGCCAAATGCCGAACTGTAATCGGCCCCCGGAAAAGCCATCTTCAAAGACGTCCTCGCCACCGAACAGCACTCGCGTCGGATTATTTTGACCGATCACACCAGCATTCGCTGCCGCTGTGCCGGTGCCACTCGTGGTTACCAAGGGAGGCAACGCCATCCCACGCTGCCACCATCCGAGATACTCGAATGAGACCCAACCGTTCTGAGGCAGACAGAGCGTCAAGCAAGGTCGCCAAGCATGCGGTGCGCCCGGATCGCAGCAGCCTTGGCCGCAACTCCCGTGAAACCCGCAGCCGCCATCGCAGCCACCATCACAGCCGCCGATCGCATCGCATCCGTAACCGCCGCTGATTTGTTCATCGCCGACAAAACCGCCTTCATAAATGACTTCGCCATCCATCGGGCCGTGATAAAGCGTCGAACCGGGGTTCCGCAGTATCGATTGTCCGCCTTGCCCAGGCACCGTCACGGATTCACCACGGCTCATCGGCATTGGTATTGGAATCGGCACCGGCTCCGATTTCGGGATCGGCAATTCGTCAGTCGCTTGAACCGGACGCACAGGTTGCCAGGTCGTGCGTTTCACCGCATTGCGATCGGCGACAGTGTGACTGGCAGGAACGCCTACCGATCGCGATACGCCTCGCGTATTGCCATGGTTTTGCTGTGCCATCGTCGGGCCAGACGTCGCGATCGCAAATGTGGCGATCAAACACAAGGCTGCAATTTTTCTAAAAAACACGGTCGCACACCACAACAGGTGAAATGGTTTGGGACTAGGCGGCCAATCGGCCGCCCGTTCGCTAATTCGCCCCCCCCTGTCGAAAATTGCTTGACCGAAAACGGGCAATTTTTCCGACTACTCAACTCATCGGTCGACACGATCGTTAAAGTTTGACAAAACCGTCTAGAATCCAGAAAAATCAGAAAAGCCGACGCAATCGGTAGAATCTGCCAAAAGCCCCATTCCCTCCGTTTGCTAGCGTTGGTGATGATTTTCTTCTCCGAAAACGCGTAACGAGGCCGATACCGCGTTACGGGCATGCGTGGCAAACCAGCGTGACACTGCTTTACATGCCTCCCCTCCCGTACGTTGCCCGCGTTGTGTTATCCTCCTAGGCAATTTGCCTCTCCCGTCCCAAAATCTTTTAATTGCCGGAAATCTGTCGTGCCCCGTCGCGAGGACATCAAGAAAATCCTGTTGATCGGCAGCGGGCCGATTGTCATTGGCCAAGCTTGCGAGTTTGATTACTCGGGAACTCAGGCGTGCAAGGCTCTTCGCGAGGAGGGCTACGAAGTCGTTTTGATTAACAGCAATCCGGCGACGATCATGACTGATCCAGATACTGCCGATGCGACTTACATCGAGCCGCTGACTTGGCAGATGGTTGAAAAGGTGATCATCGCCGAGCGTCCGTGTGCGCTTTTGCCAACACTGGGGGGGCAAACCGCGTTAAACCTGGCGATGGATTTGGCCGCCAATGGTGTGCTGGAGAAATACGGCGTCGAAATGATCGGTGCTAACCCGGCGGTAATCGCTAAGGCTGAAGAACGCGACCAATTCAAGACCGCGATGGAAAAGATCGGTCTGGAAACGTGTGTTGGCGAGACGGTCAGTACGTTGCAGCACGCTCGCGAAGTGCTGAAAGTGGTCGGTCTGCCCGCCGTTGTGCGTCCTAGCTTTACGCTTGGCGGATCGGGTTCAGCAATCGCCTACAACAAAGCCGATTTCGACTCGCTTGTACAAAACGGCTTGGACCAAAGCCCGGTGCACGAAGTCTTGATCGAGCAATCGATCATTGGCTGGAAAGAATATGAAATGGAGGTGATGCGAGACAAAGACGACAACGTCGTGATCATCTGCAGCATCGAGAACTTTGACCCCATGGGCGTTCATACCGGCGATTCGATCACGGTCGCTCCGGCCCAAACATTAACCGACAAAGAATACCAGCGGATGCGTGACGCTTCGCTGGCGGTGATTCGCGAAATCGGTGTCGAAACCGGCGG
>DNWZ01000665.1 GCA_003506095.1 Planctomycetaceae bacterium
GACATCAGCACGAAGACAAAGCTGCCCAAGGCGATCGAAAGAATGGCGACGCGAAAACGGGTCAAGCTCGGCCTTCCCATTGAATTGATTCAATCACTTTGAGGGTTGGCTTGCGGCAAACCAAGGGGCAGGATACCGCTCTGCCGACTTGGCCCACACACGCAGGTTGTCGATTTTCCCGGTATCGTCAAACGATCCAAGGCCGACCCCTCCAGTCAGAAATTGGTCGTTTTCACCTGCTAAAATGGGCTCTTCCATGTTCTCGAAAAACACCCGAATCGCTCGGCCGGATCTTTCCAGCCGCAAATGTTTCCAGTCACTTCCCCAATCAATACCTTGCTTCGGAACTTTCAAGAACGATTGCCGCGCCGCATTGTTCACCAAGAACACATTATGTGCGTTGGCATCCGGTTTTGTCGCTAAATGGCTGTAATAATATTCGGTGGGGGAAACAAAACCAAAGAACAAGCACATGTCTCGGTGACCGTATTCTTTCCCGGTTTGCAGCACATCCACTTCCAGCACAAAGTCGCTGACTTGCAGTTGGCTCACCAACCCAATGTTGAACGGCGAGCGGTATTTGGTTTCATACTTGCTTTGTTTGTAAAGCTCCAACGCGCCCCCCTCTTTTCCTTCTTTGCTCCAGCGCCAAGCTTGAGGATCAGAGAACTGCAGTTTGCCGACCGAGGCTTNNGTCGGAAAAGGTTTCTTCAAAAACCAGCTTGAAATCGGCAAGGAGGCTGGTCGCAGGCTCGGCCGCCATCAAACTAGGAGCGATGGCAAAGATCAACGCAATCAGCGAAAGTCGCATAAATAACCTCGGAAGACGAAATAATACGACCGATCGGCAGGAGCTAAACAAGAGTTTACACAACGTCCGCTCGAATGCCACCGCAGGGTAGGCTTCCAGCCTTTTATACCCACAAGTCCTTTGGTTAAACGCGGCGAAGGCTTCGACGATGGTGTCGAAGCTGGCTGCAGTCAAGAAAGTTATCGAGCAAGGCTTGTCGTACACCGNNGGAAGAAGTCCTTCGACGAAGACGGCACATTCCAAGCTGCAGTCGCTGGCAGCCAATCGATCGAGGCCGAGCTGAAGCGTCTGCGTGAAGAGTAGCGACGGCATTTTTCGCCAAAGAAAGTCACTGAGGTTGTAGTTCATTGACGTGCACCGCGATCAATGGCCGATCGCGGTGCTCTGCCGAACCCGTGGCAGACGCCGCCGCTGATGCTCACGGCAGGCGGGACCTACGATCTGAAAGTCGAATACGCTCATTCCGGCGGTGACGGCCCGCTGTTTAGCTTTTCATGGTGCAGCTACACCGGCGAATGGATGCGCATTCCGACTCAATACCTCTGCCCACCCCCCACGCCCTCAAGACCACGCGTGTCGGTGCCGATCTGGCTGACGGTCAGTGGCATCACGCGGCATTCACCTGGAACGAGGAAAAGCGTCACCAGCGACTCTACGTGGACGGCGCGCTGGTCGCGAGCAACAGGGGTCCCCAAGGCGGATTCCACTCCGGCAGTGCCCAGCTTGGCCGGGCCAACACGGGCGGAGCGTTCATTGGCGGCAGCCTCGATGAGTTCCGAATCTACTCCCGTTGCCTTAGCGCTGAAGACGTGAGGACGTTGTCGCAAGGTAAAGCGTCATCCCCTTGAGAGATAGCGTCACGCAGTCGTAGCCTTCATTCCTGCTGAGCTGGGAAAACCTCGGATTCCATGTACTCTGTGGCTTGATCAAAACTTCGTAGCGATGGGCAGGTGTGCGTTGCGCATTCGGAGGATGCGTCGCGAAATGGTAAATAGGTATTTGCTTGGCGTGTTCTTGCTGTGACATTGTTAGAAACGAAAAACATGACCGATTCTTGATGTTTTCCATTGGAGCACGAGGAGGCTTGGTGCGGTCGTTGGTGCATGCAGGATTGGCAATGCAGGCGACCGAGGCGGGGCTATGGCGGAATTTTTGGTACGATTGATCGCGGAGAGATGGCGAATGAGATGGTTTGTGACGAGCTTTGTGTGCTGGATGTCGATTGCGGTGAGCGTGCTCGCAGAAGATGCGCCGCTTAACTTCAATCGCGATGTGCGGCCTATTCTGTCGGAGAATTGTTTTCAATGCCATGGACCCGACGCCCAGCACCGCCACGCCGATTTGCGCCTCGATCAACGCGAAAGTGCTATCGCCGACCGTGGTCACGGTGCCTCCGTCGTTTCGGGAAACACTGCTGCGAGTGAGCTGGTAAAGCGAATCACTTCGACAGACGCAGATGTGCAGATGCCGCCAGCTGAGAGCGGCAAGAAGTTGACGACCGATCAGATTGCGCTGTTGCAGCAGTGGATCGAACAAGGAGCCAAGTACGAGGAACATTGGTCCTTTATCGCGCCTATTCAAGCAGCCATTCCCGATGTGCAAGATCGCAACTGGCCCAAGAATGCGATTGACTATTTTGTTTTGGCGCAACTGGACCGAGAAGGTCTGCGACCTGCGCCTGAGGCCGCGAAGTCGACTTGGCTGCGGCGCGTAACGCTGGACCTGACCGGACTGCCGCCGAATGTCGCAGAGCTGGATGCTTTCCTGGCCGACGAGTCGCCGCTGGCCCATGAGAAAGTAGTCGATCGTCTGCTGGCCTCTGAGCGTTACGGCGAACGGATGGCCATGCATTGGCTCGATCTCGCTCGCTACGCAGACACAAACGGCTACAACAATGATGAAGATCGCACGCAGTGGCCGTGGCGTGATTGGGTTATCGACGCCTTCAACCAGAACTTACCCTACGATCAATTCGTCATCGAGCAATTGGCCGGCGATCTCTTGCCCAATGCCACGGTTTCGCAAAGGATCGCCACAGCTTTCAATCGGAACCATGTGTTCACAACCGAGGGAGGGATCATTGAGGAGGAGTATCGTGTGGAATATGTCGCTGACCGTGTTCATACGACGTCCACGGTGTTCCTTGGTCTCTCGCTGCAGTGTGCTCGTTGTCACGACCACAAGTTCGATCTTCTCAGCCAGCGCGACTACTATCGCTTCTTCGCCTTCTTCAACAATCTCGACGAGCGAACCGTTGGATACAATCAGGCCCGCGTTTCAGAACCGACGATCCTATCACCTTCGCGTCAGCAACAAGCGGAACTGGATCAGTTGGAACTGGCGGCGAAGAAGCTAGAGATTCGTCGGGTCGAGCGGGCGCAGAATGTTGCAGATGTGCAAGCAATCTGGGAAGCGGAACTCGCGAAGTCGTTCGTTGTCGGCAATCCACAAAAGTTATTAGACACCGG
>DNWZ01000107.1:0-1743 GCA_003506095.1 Planctomycetaceae bacterium
TTACAGGCGAAACTCGCCACTGGAGTTCGATTCAGAACTCGAGCGACGGATCGCCGATCTGTGGGAAACCGAACCGGTCGAAGGTTGGCAGTTTGAGCGAGATCAAGAGTTTCTGGTCCAAGGCCAACAGGTCTTTACGCCAGATTTTCTTTTGTCAAACAACTTCGGCGATAAGATCCCTATCGAAGTAGTCGGCTTTTGGACGCCTGAGTACCTGCAAGAAAAGCATCAACGGCTTCAGCAGTTCGCAATCACTGATCAAGGATCAAAGCGTCACTGGTTGCTGATGTTTGATCGTCCCCCACCCAAGGCGAAAGAGGAAATATCTGAAGCTTTGCGACTGCCAGCGGTTGTTTTGTCAAAAACTAAAAAATCCCAGGAATGGATTCGCGTCGCTTTGGCAAAATGATTCCCAGAGAACCGCAGTCGGTTACAATTCGCCCTGAAAGACCGTTTCATCCTCCCGATCCGTTCATTTGTTCCGAGCCTGTCCAGCCACCAGGAAACTGTTTTTATGACGCCAATCAAAACCGAGCGCGGAACCTTTTTTGCCGCCGCAGCGATGTTGGTCATGGTCGCTTGGATGCAGGTGGCGTGCGCGGTGGATCAAGATCAACAACCCGACAACACGCAAAAGCGACCTGCCTGGACCACATCGCGGATTGTCGGGTCACCCGAGCCACCTTCGCCTTACACGACCGAACGAGCGTATCCCGAACTGAAGTTCAATCAGTCAATAGACATTACCACCGCACCGGGAAGCGAACGCCTGTTCGTCGTGGAGCAATCCGGAAAAGTCTTTTCATTTCCAGATCGTAATGACGTCGCGACTGCGGATCTTGTGATCGATTTTGCGAAAGCGATTCCCGATGTCAAACAGGTTTACTCGTTAGCGTTTCACTCTAACTTTCAACAGAATCGTTATTGTTATGTCTGTTATATCAAAGCGTCGGACTTGCCCGATGGGACTCAAGTCTCACGCTTCACGATGTCGGATACCGTCCCGCCGACAATCGACGTTGCGACCGAACTGCCGCTCGTTTCCTGGTTGTCCGGAGGCCACAACGGATGCTGCCTGCGATTTGGCCCCGATGGATACCTTTACATTTCCACTGGCGATGCCGGCCCAGCAAACCCGCCGGACAAATTGCAAACCGGCCAAAACTTAGACGACTTGCTGTCAGTAATTTTAAGGATCGATGTCGACCAGACGCAGGCCGATCGAAATTACCGTATCCCGGCCGACAATCCGTTTGTTGATCACGAAGGGGCACGTGGTGAAATCTGGGCTTATGGTTTGCGAAACCCTTGGCGGATCAGCTTTGATCGCAAGACAAGCGACTTGTGGGTCGGCGATGTCGGTTGGGAAACCTGGGAGATGCTCTATCGCGTCGAAAAAGGCGGCAACTACGGTTGGGCGGTGATGGAGGGGCCGCAATCTGTCAATCCTCAGTGGTCCCGCGGGCCGACTCCGATCCTGCCGCCAACGGTCCAGCACGACCACTCCGAGTCGTCGTCCATCACCGAAGGTTTTACCTACTATGGTTCGAAGCTACCAGATTTGCACGGGACGCATATCTATGGCGACTATGATACTGGCAAGATATGGGGATTTCGTTACCAAGATGGTAACGTGACCGATCACCGACAATTGGCCGCAACGACACATCGGATCGTCTCCTTTGGCGAAGACAACCGTGGTGAAACGCTGATCCTCGATCACGTCGCAGGAACGATCCACCG
>DNWZ01000107.1:1783-7584 GCA_003506095.1 Planctomycetaceae bacterium
GGGGTTATTCCTTATTCAATCAATGCGCCGATGTGGGCCGATTGGGCGATTTCAGATCGCTGGGTCGCGGTGCCAGAACAATTGACAATCAAGCCCCGAGATGACTGGGCGATGTGGTCGTTTCCCAAAGATTCGGTATTGGTCAAGACGCTGTCGCTTGAAATGCGTCGCGGCGATCCACAGAGCCGCAAGCCGATTGAAACCCAAATCTTGCATTACGACGGGACCAATTGGCTGCCTTATACCTACCAGTGGAACGCAGATCAAACGGACGCAAACTTGGTCGATACCAATGGGCTGGATATAAATCTAGAGATTCTTGATGACCAGTCGCCGGGAGGAAAACGCCAGCAGATCTGGCGATTCGCGGGGCGTTCTGAATGCCAGCGATGTCATAACAAATGGTCTGGCCCAGCACTGGCGTTTGGCACCTCTCACTTTGCCGACATTGAAAACAAAGCCTCGAAATCTGAAAATCAAATAGATGATTTCGCCAGAGTCGGCTTGATCGAGACACCGCCCAAATTGGCGGACCGTCCATCATTAGTCGATCCCTTCGATTCGTCCGCTTCGCTTAACGATCGGGCACGATCCTACTTACATATCAATTGTGCGCACTGCCATCGAATGCATGCTGGCGGGTCAGTCCTATCCTTTATGCATGCCGACTTGGACTTGGACAAAACGAACCTAACCAATGCCCGTCCGTCGCAAGGGACTTTCGCGATTCATGGTGCGGAGGTGATTGCGCCGGGCGATCCGTTTCGATCGGTGTTGCTTTACCGAATGGCGAAACTCGGCAGCGGTCGTATGCCACACATCGGATCGTCGGAGGTCGATATCGCCGGCGTCGATTTAGTTGCGAAATGGATCGAACAAATGAGCAGCGACGGATCGGTGTCGTCGGACGAAACGCGTCAGGCGTTGTTGACGGACCAAACTCGCCATCAATCAGCGCTCGCAATTTTGCAACAGGGCGGCGAAATCGCAATGTCCCAAAAGTCGGTCGACACGCTGCTTGCAACACCGAGCGGTGCGTTGCGATTGGTGCGTTCACTTCAACAGCGGGAGCTTTCACCAGCGGTGCAAACGCTCGCGATCGAACGGGCTGCGGCGCAGGATGATGCCGGGATTCGTGACTTATTCGAGCAGTTTTTGCCACGGGAGCAGCGTGCCAAACGACTCGGCGCCGTGGTTCATCCCGACCAAATCCTGTCGCTTATCGGTGATCCACGACGTGGCGAGAAATTGTTTCATGCGACTGTGGGCGTGTCATGCGTGAACTGCCACCGGATTGACCAAACTGGTAAAGAAGTTGGCCCCGACTTAACTACCATCGGCAAAAAACTCAATCGTGTTCAATTACTGGAAAGTATTCTTGAGCCATCCAAAACGATCGATCCGAAGTATGCAACCTGGATAGTCGAAACCGACGACGGACGTGTGGTGAGCGGAATACTGATTGAAAAGGCAGACGATGAAGTATCGCTGAAGGACGTTCAAGGCCAGGTCCATCGCATCGCCCAGTCGTCGATCGAACAGATGTTGCTACAACAAACATCGATAATGCCCGACCTGCTGGCACAAGACATGACCGCACAACAACTTGCCGACTTGCTGGACTACCTCGGTTCGCTGAAGTAGGTACGCGTAGTCGATCGGAAATCAGTCTCTCGGAAAAAAATCACTTTGCTTCCAAGCAATACAAATACTTATCTGATCGGATCAGCATGCGATTGCCCGCCACGGCGGGACTGGCATTGAACACGCTACGGTCTTCTAATGCATTGGTTGCAAGAAGCTCATAGCTAGGTTTCGCCGCCAGTACAAACATTTTCCCACTTCGCGACAAGTAATACAAACGGTCGCCAGCCAAAAGGGCTGAAGCATAAAACTGGCCACCGCGAGGCAAACGTTCCTCGTAAACGACTTCTCCAGTCGCAGCGACGGCACAGTATGCCGTTTCGCGATTGTCGTGAACCCAGTAGAGATGCCCGTCGCGATAAACCGGTGACGAAACGTTCGACCCTTTTTGGCTGGTCCACAGCCGATGTGTGGCCGTCACGTCGCCACTGCCACCGGCGCGAATTGCCAGCGATCCGATACCCGATCGCCCACCCAAGCAATAAACAATGCCATCAGCGGCAATCGCGCTGGGGACCATATACCAACCAATTTCCGTTTTGCATGACCAAAGGGCGCGGCCGGTATAAGGATCAAACGCGTAAACCGTACCAGCGGTTGGCACCACCAATTCCTCTCGTCCCGAATCGGCCGTTACCACAACCGGCGTATTCCACGCTTCACGAATCGCATCGGGTTGCCGCTGGCCACCTACTCGCCATTGTTCTTTACCTGTCTTGCGATCAAGCGCCACCAAGGATTCACTTTCAACGCTGGCATTGATAAACACAAAATCTTTGAACAGCACCGGCGACGCAGCCGATCCCCAACCATTGGTTTGCGAACCGACATCGGCGTGCCAAAGCTGGTTGCCATCATGATCGAATGCGAAAACCCCAGACTTACCAAAGAACGCATAGATTCGGTCCTCATCAACAGCCACCGAACTAGCCGCAAAGCCATGGTCGCGGATCGATTCTTCCTCGGGCAATTTTGCCGGAACCGCTTTATCCCAAACGGTCTTGCCATCTTCAAGCTGCAATGCAATCAAGTGGCGTGTCAGTTTTTCAAGACTGCCGTCTGTTTCGCCAGGTACGAAGTAGCCGCTGTAAGCGGTCAGATAGATGCGATTGCCGAAAACGATCGGCGTCGATGCTCCGGCACCGGGCAGCGTGATTTTCCACGCCATGTTTTGGTTATCGTCCCACTGCAAGGGCAAGCCACTTGCTGGCGATGTTCCCATCGCAGTGGGACCGCGAAAGGCCGTCCACGCAGCATCGTTGCTAGAGACCTGGCTGGGCTTCGTGAAACTGCGGATATACGTTTGGTCGCTGCCGGAAAACGTATCGATTGCAACCGTGAAGCGCCGCCCGTCGTTTCGCTGGAGCGTCACTTGATCGCCATGGACCTCCAGAACACTTGCATTGATCGAACGACCACGATTGTCCGTCAGTTGTCGATAAGCAATCGAGCTATCGCGGTCTTGCGCGGCAACAAACGTTTGCAAGACAATGCAGCAGATTATTGCCACGACAACCTCAAACCCAACCTGCGTTCTCATGATTTAGCTCCGCGTGCGGATTTTAGACTCGGGTTAATCTTAATCGATCGCACTATGCTCGGTTCTCGCCAACGCCCCGCCCGAGAAGGCCCCCATCCGAAGGGCTGCTAATATCCGTTTAAGGTGTGTAGCCACAATCCCTTCACGAATTAAAAAAAATTGCGAAACCTTAACCGCCTGTTCGCGATTAAAGGGTGTTAGAAAGCGAACCGCGCGGAAGTTAGTGGCTCCCGCGCGGTTCTGTCCATACTCTCGGACGGGCCGGGAACTATGGCTACCCCCAGTGTACGTCCTGCTGCGACTCAATTTCAACCATAGTTCGCCGATAACGCCCAATCGCGAAGCCGCTGCAACACTCATTTTGATGTGTGATTGCCAACGCTTCGGCCGAGTCGTGGGCTTTCGTACCGAACCGGATTGGAATCGATTGGCATCTGCGTATGCCTGAGCCACGTGTCGAGATCAGAAGTGGTCGTTGCACAAGGGATGCGCCCCCGTCGATTTTCCATCGGATTGGGAATAGGGGCGATAACGCTGCGCCGAAACGCTCATGGTAACGGCGTTCGACGTCGTCAGGTTCAATCGATTCCGATCGCGGCCTCGAAAACATCTCTCGTTCTCGGTTTGATCATGACGGGGGCATCCTTAGTCAATTTGTTGAACAGCAGAACGACCAATCCGACGACATTGCCTTTGGCCCAATATGTATCCGTGATCGGATCCGGCGATGAACCATTTGATTTGTCGACGGCAACCGCTCGCGTGTATTCGGGAATCCCCCATCACGAACCGCGGCATATCGGACCAGGTGAAAATTGGCTGCAGGCGGCATTGGGACAGATCTATATGCCGATCAAAACGACCCAAGATACACAACGATTGCTCGCCGGAGGAATCGCCAACTGTTCAGAACGATCTCAGATACTCAAGACGATCGCCGAATCGGTCGGATACCAATGTCGTTTCGTTGGGCTGAACGGTCATGTCGTGCTGGAGGTGTTTGACGACCATCGATGGAGAATGGCCGATCCCGACTACGGTGTCGTGTTTGACTGCCCTGTCGGATCGCTTGCACTCCCCCAGCACGAATCGATTGTCGTCGCCACGCTCGCCAAGCGTGGCCACCAAGACAATGCAATCACCAAGTATTTGGAAATTTTGCAATCGACCAGCGACAACCAATCGCTGCCGATCGGATCACCTCTTAGCCCTCGCTTGTATAAGATCGAACGAGCTTGTAGTTGGCTAATATGGATATTGCCTGCGGCCGCAATTTTCATCGGGCTCTCACCGGTGCTGATCAGCCGACGTACAAGCTCCGTCAGGATGCGTGAACGAACGACTCAGCCCATAGCAACGACACCAAAAGCCGCTCTCGCAATGGCCCACAGCGACACAAAATTCGGATGAATCGTTCGCTCGAATAGTTTCCGAAAAAACAACATGATCACGGTGAACCGGCCGCCGCGATAATTGACTTTCGTTTTTGAAGCTATTTTTCCGCCGCTGCAGCATCACCAGACTTCTTGTGGTGATCGATCAAGCGACCGATCGCTTCAGCCGTGCCGTTGGGGCACTGCCTTTCAGCATCACAAGCCCCTCATCAACGAGCCGGTTGGCTGCGGTTGCTTCGTCGTTACGAACCTCTGCGCTTCCCAGAAGAATCAGCGCGTACCCAAAGAGTTGCTTCAATTCTTCAGCCACTTTCTTTTTGGTGCCTGCCTGAGCAAATCGGCTGTTCGCGCAAACAGGTCAGTCGCAACCTTCTGCTTCTGCGGCATCGTTATCGTCGCCGGATTTCCACAGCACACACTCAACCTGGTCCGGTTGGGCCACCTACATATCAACCGCTAATGCATCCACTCGCAAAAAGCCGGACGCCTGCGAAAGCTTCATTTACCGCGAAGCGAATGTTTCGCTTCGGGGTGCTCAGCTAGCAAGGCTCGCATGGAATGGACAACTTGCGGATTGGTATCGGCTAGGTTGGCCGTTTCAAGCGGATCGGCTTGGTAATCGTAAAGTTCGATCTCTGCGGAATCGGCCGACTTTCCGGGAACCTTCCATTCAACCAAACGATAACGTGCATCTCGGATCGCGCGGCCAATTTGTTGACCTCTTGGATAAACGTGGGTCACATAAGGCCGGGCGATGGCTGATGGATCGGCAATGACGCTGGCGAAACTGCGACCGTCGATTTCTTTGGGTATCGGTAGACCGGCCAATTGAGCGACGGTGGGAAAGATGTCGACCGATTCTATCAGCGCGACGGAGGATTGATTCTTCTGGCCACTCGGTGCAGCGACAATCACTGGGATTCGTGCCGCTTGTTCATAGTTGGTGTGTTTGCACCACATTCCATGATCACCGAGGTGCCATCCATGGTCGCCCCAGAGGATGACGATCGTGTTGTCAAGCAAGTTCAATGATTCAGCCTCATCGAGCACGCGACCCAATTGCGAATCCATATAACTCGTTGCGGCGTAGTAGCCGTGGATCAATCGTCGCGTCGTTGCTTCGTCGATAGCCCCCATTTCAGGCATGTCACTGTAATTGCGAAGTTCGCCATAACTGGTCGCTGCATAGGACGGAGCCCCTTTGGGCGGCGCATTCGTCTTGG
>DNWZ01000428.1 GCA_003506095.1 Planctomycetaceae bacterium
CCGCTGGCGTTTCACCCGGAAAATACCAAGCTCGACACGATCAAAAAGCCATCGGCACTGATGGACTTGCGAACGATGGCGGTCAGTCGGTTGATGCTGGACAATGTCCAGCACATCAAGGCCTACTGGATCATGCTCGGGATCGGAACGGCCCAGACCGCGCTCGCCTACGGTGCGGACGATATCGACGGCACGGTTCGCCACGAGTTGATCTATCACGACGCGGGGGCGACCACGCCGGAATGTTTGACCGTCGACACGATCCGCCAATTGATCATCGAAGCGGGACGTGAACCGGTCGAACGCGACACGCTGTACCGCAAAGTGATTCGTCAATCGAGCGACCTGAGCCAATGGACGATCGGCGAATCGGTCAACGAACCGGCGATGATTTCGTAGTGTTCGCGGGCCAGCCAGAACCAAACTAATAGCGGGAACACCTAAACTGGCGACCTTGGCTGCTTTGCAAAAAACTCGCCTTGCGATTTAGGCCTTCAGTTTGCGATGGTCGACAGTTGAGCGGGCTTGAAATTCGACGGCCGCGCCCGGTGCCTTCATCGTGAAGTTCCTGTTTTGAAGTTCTTTCGCCCGGATCGACGTTCGCAAGCCATCCAATGGTTGATGGTCGGGCTAGCGTTTTGCCTGGTCACGACGGCGGGGTGCGGAACGTTGTTGTATCGACTGAAGACGCGCCCGCCACAGCAAATCGTTCCCAATCCTATGGCATTACCACCGGCGGAGGATACTTTCGTATGGTTGCAAGTGGTCGATGTCGTTGACGATTATTTCCGGATTCGATCGGAGCAACCCGTACAGAATCGCGGCGAAATGGTGCTCGACGGACGCTTAGAAACGTCGTACAAAGTCGGAGCTTCGATCAATGAGCCGTGGCGAAAGGACAGCACCGACGGCTTCGAACGACTGCAAAGCACGCTGCAATCGATTCGCCGCCGGGCGTTTGTCTTCGTCAGGCCAATGGGCGCCGGTTATGACGTGGAAGTGGTTGTGCAAAAAGAACTTGAGGACACCGACCGAAGCCTTGATGCGATCGAAGGTGCGGTCACGGCCCGCGACAACACCGTTGCGGAGCGTCGCAGTCAAGTCGATGACGGACCAATTACGCTCGGTTGGATTCCGCTTGGGCGCGACGCGTCGCTGGAACAGGTGATCTTGCAGGACATTCTGGGGCGCATCACGAACGCCGATCGCAGCCCGCTGGCCCATCACTAAGGGCGCATTTCGGGTGACTTTTCAATTGCGTCTGCCAAGCAGGCGATCAGTGAGATGCACTTGGGGCTAGGGGCCAGGCGGTGTCAGCATCGCTGGCGACCCTGGAGTTTCCATTCCCGCCGGGCTCGATCCAGGCATTTCGCCGCTAGCGTTCATCATCTCCGCATAGCCAGGCTCTCCTGAATAACCTTCTACGGAACCAGCACTGCCGTAGGGACCAGCCAGACCTTGTGCCGGTGGCTGCTGATAACCCGACCACTGAGTTACCACTTCGGCTACCATCGGCAGAGTTTCATCAAGAACACGATGGAACTCTTGACGCGTTTGGGCTTGCATTAACGAATTGACGGCTTGTTCGATTTTGGCCAATTCGGCTTGAGCCGAGGCAGGAATATTGGCCGAGCTATCAGGAGCCTGTTCGAGGCTTTTGGTCGCTTCTTGCAGCGACTCCGATAGCACGGTTGCGGATTCTCCCCAAGCCCATCGTCCCTCCAAGCTCGTAAATGTTTGAGAGAAGATCGGGCCGATAATTGGCAGGACAACCTTGGCAATCATTTTGCCATCAGCCCCGGGAGCAACTTCAAAGTCTGGTCGCATTGAACTGATTCCCGTGGTCGGGTTGTTGAGCGATGCGAACAAGTAGGGAGCCATGACCTCATCAATTTTTGCGAGCGTTTCACCAAACGAACGTCCTTTCATCGCTTCGATCGACATCACGTCTTCGGAAAACATCACCCGCAGAAACGCTGCACCGGAGAGCAACTCGGCTTGTTGTGAATCATTCATCAACGCCAATCGTGGATGGCTGAACAACCATCGTTGTCGACTGACGATCACATCGCCCACCGCTTGTAGCGTGCGGCGATTGGCATCAAGCGATTGAACATCGGCTTTGGCAAGCATTGCTGCAAACAGGCTATCGAAAGCTTTTTGCTGGCTGATCGGCAATGTGTCGTACAGCACGCGAAGATGACCTGCGAGCACTTGATCACGAATCCCAGCTAGCGTTTTTTGCAGATCCGAACCTTCAGGCACCGCGATATACTGCGGGGCATTGGGAACGGCAGGACTGCCAGAGGCGGTTGCACCGAGAAGATTTTGTGGGGCCGGCGCGGATGCCTCCTCCGCGATCAGTTTGACTTCCTTGCTCAACTCGCGCATTCGCTGTTGCAGTTCTTCAAACCTTGCTTCAGCTTGAATCCGACTCTTGGCTTCCAAATCTTCTTTGTTTACGGAAACACGTCGTCCGTTTTCTAATTTCAGCAGGATACGACCATTCCACATTCCGAGCATTTCGGCGGTTACCGTCGACGTACCTTGAAGGTTAGTCCATTGGTCAGCAGCTATCGCCGGTGTCATCCGGGCACCGGCCACAACGAAGAAAAACACCGCTGGTAACAGTCCCAAAGTCCGCAAATCTACGAATCGGTTATTCATGGCCAAACTTGTCCGAAACAAACAATAAAGTGCACTCAATCAACGCAATCCGTCGGGCATCGCAGAACAATCCGTCCTGTTTCCTTACCTACCGCCTGCGAAATCGTCGCGGGCAGCATGAACAGCCAACATTAAACCACATTTTACCCTCTCCATGATTGAATCATGCGAACCAAATCTGGTCAAATGTCGGTCGAGGAAGACGGTCGCGACACCGAAACCTTCATTGCCCCCCCTTTTTTCGGCAGGCGGCCGGCCACCGACTAGACGGGCGTCCACGCGTCGACCCTCACCCGCCAACTTTTCTCTTCACAGCCATTCGAATTACGGAGATCGTCCTGATGCGCCTCGCCACGGAACAAGCGACTGAATCGCTACGAGCGACGCAGTACAACGCTACGGTGATCCAACGCATTGACGTTACCGATGATTTGTATCGCATCCGCGTTCGCCCCGATCATGGGTTTCATTCTTACGAACCCGGCCAGTATGTAGCGATCGGATTAGGTTTTTGGGAACCTCGAATTCAACCATCACAGAACGAACTGGTTCCTGAGGAGAAGCAAAATAAACTCGTCCGTCGCGCATACAGTATCTCGTGCCCGATGTTAGATGCGTCGGGAAATCTTTTAACTTGCAATGAGATCGATTATCTGGAGCTATACATAGCTTTGGTTCGTGGAACCGACGGTTCAAACGCACCACCGCCAGCGTTAACCCCACGACTTTTTCTTCTAAATGCCGGCGACCGATTAAACGTAGCAACCAAGATATCAGGTCACTATACATTGGAAGGCGTCGAACTTGACGACAATGTTTTGATGATCAGTACCGGAACTGGCGAAGCGCCCCACAACGCGATGACGGCCGAGTTGCTTGCGCGCGGGCATCGGGGCAAAGTGATTCAAGTCACCACGGTTCGCCGTCGTAACGACCTGGGTTACTTGGCCGAGCATAGAAGATTGATGGCACGATTCAGCAATTATCGATACTTGCCGATCACAACTCGGGAACCAGAGAATCTTGAGTCTTCGCACCCAAAGTACGTTGGCAAACAATATGTCCAACAACTCTTTTTGAGCGGCGAATTGGCAAAGTTGGTCGACGATCCGCTGTCGCCAGTCAATACGCACGCATTTCTTTGCGGTAACCCGACCATGATCGGATTCACCCCTCCGGGTGCGCCGCCACTTTCTCAGCCTGGCATGATTCAAGTATTAGAATCCGCAGGTTATTCCGCAAAGGATAAAGAGTCGGTTTGCGGTCACATCCGATTCGAAAAGTACTGGTGATGATTGGTCGCTGCGAATAATCGGCCTAGGCGACATCACGCTTGGCGGTACGCCCAGGCGACAACTTGATCCAGTCATTGATCGCGTTGATATCTGGGACACTGGAATTGCGAATCGCACGCTTTCCATCGCTTGTGTTGGCAAATCGCAAGATCTCGCGGTGCAATGTTTCGGCTGTTGCGGCGTGAACTTGCGCGGCCGTTCGATAGCCAATTCCCACCAACAACTGCGTGTCTCGGGCAAGCAATCCTGGCACCTCGCACATCAATTTTGCTTGCGCCTGCCAGTCGCTGATCATTTTCGTTGTGATCCAGCGGATGTCGAGTCGAGCGGCCAAGGAATCTGCGGCCTCGTCAAGAAAATCTCCCACACGTTGCACGCCAATATCTGCAAATCGCGTTGCCGTTTTCGGGCCGATAGATGGGGCGTCAACGAGCGGATCTTCCCGACGCAATCTAATTCTCGCCATGCCACCGACGATTGCTGCGACCGTTCGCGGATTGGTGGTGCTGGCACTGTCGGCCTGGCTGGGTTGAACATCAGCTTGGCTTTGTTTTGCACTGGGGAACGGCAATGTTGCAGGAACGTGGGGTGTCGAGTTCTTTAAAACATCGCTCGCCTCGCTGCGATTTCGCCAAGCCGCTTCGCGCTGATAGACCATCCAAACCTGTTGCTTGACAAAACATTCATCAGGAACATTTTCAACCAGCTTGCCAGTACGACTGTATTCATCAAAAACCTTTTGAACCTGTTCGCGTTCTCGCTGGTTTTGAATCCGTTTAATGATCCATTTCTCAGGAACTTGAAGTGTCGCAAACAATCCATCAAAGGTTAATACCATTTGCGGAATCGGTTTGCCGCCGACACTTTCGGCCTCATCGGCAACGCGTTCCCAAATCCGCGCGAGCCCGGTGATCGCGAGTCCGAATAAGGATGCAAAGCTCGTTTTCGCGGCATCGTCGAGTCCTTGTGTCGGGTCTTTGGTGCCCCGTTCAAGATCATAAGATTCGACAAGACGATCATAACTATGATTTGCAAATCGCGCCCCTTTCAGAATCGCTTCGGCCAACCAGGCTTCTGATCCGCCAAGCTGGAATACTGCACGGTATTCGTCTTGCGTCCACCGCGTCAGGATCTCGTCATAGCAACATCGAACACTCCATTCGATCGCCCGATGGACCAGCGGCTCTCGCTCGGTCTGCGCCGTATGCAACGGTTGCAGGGGGTCGGTAAAGTAGTGGCTCATTACTCCGGCTGCGTAAGCCGCGTCGGCATAACGCCCATGTGCTAAATAGTCACGCATCCGTTCATACCATGTCAGTGCCAATCGTGGCGCGCCGCCCCAATAACCGGTACGAACGTGGACACAGTGATTTTGAAAATCTCGAAAGCGATCGTCGGGGTCTTTGGCCCCAGCCAAGAATCGTTCGTGATGTTTCAATAAGACATTGACTAAACGCCGTCCGGCCGGCGTATCGACATACTTGGTCGAATCGATCACGAAGAAGTGATGTGTGCTGCGGCAATGCGCGGCTCGCAGCACGGACAACAGAAATGACATCGCAATCTTCCTTCTAACCGATTTCTCGCGTCCATCAAACCTTCATTTCGTACCTACTGAGCAGATTCGTCATGCGGCTACACGGCCTGCAACCACAGCGACGCAGTCGATACCGTAGACTCGTGCCAATCGTGCCATCTGCTTGCGAAAAAGCACTTCGCCGTTGGGGAGACCTTTGGCCGATTCAAAACGGTCGACAAAGTGACTCATCGGCAACGGTCGATAGGGCGTGTGGCCGGTCGGCGGTGCTTGCTTGCCGTACAACGCTTGAATTCGGCATCGATGGTCCGAAGCAGCAATTTCAAGATAAATTCGATACAAAACCTCCGTTGAACCGCTCAGTGGTTCGATCGACGGGAACGACGTGAAACGCTGGGGCATGATGTGGTACATCCTAGTTGGGTGGTTTTCAAAAAATTTTTAAGGTAGATGCCGAACATGACAGGTCACCGGGAT
This sequence comes from Planctomycetaceae bacterium, assembly GCA_003506095.1. GTDB lineage: Bacteria > Planctomycetota > Planctomycetia > Pirellulales > Pirellulaceae > UBA6163. The sequence goes on from DNWZ01000428.1 coordinate 5,977, forward strand.
AATCGCTAAAAAATATCGCCCGATGCAATATCGAATCGCTGTTGCGTCAACTCACGTTTCTTCCGTCGCTGGTCGCGGTTATTTCCCTTGCGATGAAAAGCCCCGAGATGCTAGGAAGATGTCTTAGACCAGCCACGCCGTGGCCGGATCGGAGTTGTCAAATCCTTCCGAAAGCGTTTTCGCGGGAGCTTGAACAAGCCATGGATGGCATCTGGAACAGACTAACGTTGCGATTGGTCATCGTTGTAGCGAGCATCATTGAGATTGCTTGCTGTGGAAATTTTGCGATCGCTGGGGATGCCCAGTGGATTTGGAGCAGTGGGGCGGAGAGCGGTTCGATCGCTGAGGGCGAGACCTGTTACTTCCGAAAACTGATCAATTTGCGTGTTGGGGCGGAAGGCAAAATCGAAATTGCAGCTGATGACACGTACGTACTGTTCGTCAACGGAACACAGGTCGGGACGGGGCAATCGAGTCGAAATCTCAATGAGTATGACATTACCCCACATTTGGTAGTCGGTCGTAACATCGTGGCCGTTCAAGCAAAAAACACCTCGGGTAACACAGCCGCAATCGCTGCGCGTGTTTCTGTGCGTCCAACGTCCGGCGGTCAATGGTTCACTTTCAGTAGCGATTCGTCGTGGAAGACGTCAACAACCGCCGAACCGACCTGGCAAGGCGTTCTTTTTAACGACTTAGTATGGGGCGCAGCAACGTCCTTCGGTCAGCTGGGCGAAACCGCTCCTTGGGATCGCGGCAAAGATATCTCTGTCGAAACATCGACTGAACTTGCCGAGCGTTTTCAGATTCAGAAAGGCTTTAATGTTCAAAGAGTATTCAATGACGACCAAGTCGGCTCCGTGATCGCGATGGCTTTCAATGAGTTTGGTCACATTATTGCCTCGCAGGAAAATGGTCCGCTCTATCTACTGCATGATCGCGATGGTGATGGGCTGGCCGACAGTGTCCGCGTTTATTGCGACGAAGTGAAATCGTGTCAGGGGATTCTGCCGCTTAACGGTGAGGTCTTTGTGACGGGGATGGGCCCCGAGGGGATGGGCCTGTATCGATTATCAGACCACGACCGCAACGGATCGCTCGAAAGCGTTGTGAAAATTGTTAGCTTTAAAGGCCAGCCTGGCGAGCATGGCCCGCACGGCCTATCGCTCGGTCCGGACGGAATGATTTACGTCATTGTCGGCAATCACACGCAGGCGACCGGTAAGGTTGGCCCCGGTGAAACACTTGTCGATTATTATGAAGGCGATTTGGTACCACGTTATGAGGATCCGGGTGGTCATGCTCGTGGCATTAAAGCGCCTGGTGGTACGGTCATCCGCACGACCATCGATGGTAAGGTTGTCGAGAAAGTAGCTGGCGGTTTGCGCAATGCATATGACATCGTCATGCATCCCGATGGCGGAATCTTTGTTCATGACAGCGACATGGAATCGGATATGGATACCGTTTGGTATCGGCCGACCGGCGTATACGACATTTCCGAAGCAGGCGAGTATGGTTGGCGCAGCGGATGGTCGCAGTGGCCGGAGTACTATCCAGACCGTTTACCGATGATGGTCGATACCGGCCGCGGAAGCCCGACGGGTGGCGTTTGTTATGATCACTTTCGGTTTCCGGTCCGTTACCACAATGCCATGTTTTTGGCAGATTGGTCCGAAGGTCGTATTCTCGCTGTACGTGCGAAGCCACGTGGTGGCGGGTACGTAGCTGACAGCGAAGTGTTTGTGAAAGGCCAGCCACTGAACATCACCGACTTAGATGTCGCGCCCGATGGATCGCTTTACTTCAGCACCGGGGGCCGTGGCACCGCCGGTGGGATTTACCGAATCGAGTGGTCCGGTGCGACGCCTGAGAAAATGAGTAATTTGGGGACAGGCGTAGCGCGTGCCATTCGTCAACCGCAACTTGTTTCTGCGTGGGGACGTCAGGAGATTGCGGCCATTAAGAAAGAACTGGGCGAACAATGGGGCGAACTTGTTGCCGGGGTTGCGTTCAGCAACGATAATCCGTCGCACTATCGCACCCGTGCGCTTGATTTGATGCAATTGTTCGGACCGATTCCGAGCGAGGACCTGTTGATTGAACTTGCCTCGACACCGTCCGAAGCGGTGCGTGCCAAGGCGGCATACATCATGGGGCTGCACCCTGCCACACGTAGTCGAAAGCACTTGGAAAAGATGCTTTCCGACACCGACCCTCGCGTTCGACGGGCGACCTGCGAAGCGATTTTAAGAAGCCAGCAATGGCCCGAGTCGACCGAACCGCTAGTCGAGATGTTGGGCGATCAAGATCGCCATGTAGCTTTCGTTGCCCGGCGCGTGCTCGAACGAATGCCGGTCAGCAAATGGAAAGACCAGGTGCTTTCCAATGAAAACCCTCGGGGCCGAATCCTCGGTGCGCTGGCGTTGATAAACGCAGACCAAAGCGAAGCGACCGCGATGGAAGTACTGGCGACTTGCAGTGAATTGATGTCGGGTTTCCTGAGTGATGCTGAGTTTGTCGATACGTTGCGAGTCTGTCAGGTGACACTGCATCGCACGAAAATCGATCCTGAGAAGATCGCGAAACTTCGTGACCAAATTTCCGAGGAGTTTCCGGCGGGCGATACCCGAATGAACCACGAATTGATTCGCTTGGCAGCTTATTTGGACGCAGATGGCGTTGCAGAGCGGGCGCTGAAATTTATCAACAGCGATGCGCCGTCGGCGGATCGCACGTTGGTCGCGATGTACATGCAATTCTTATCGCATCAGTGGTCTGCGGCGCAGCGTTTTGAATTATTGAAGTATTATGAGTCGGCAGCAAAAGAATCCGATTCTGGATCGCTTGCGTTGTACTTGATGGCGGTTACACGTGATTTTGCAAAAACGTTTACGACCGATGATGCATTGGCCATTTTGGAACAAGGTGTTCTGTGGCCCAATGCGGCGTTGGCCGGGATCTATCGATTACCCCGTCCGGTCGACTCGGAAACCGCTGCGACACTGCGGCAATTGGATCGACGCATCGTTGCTGACGGCTTAACCGGAGATGTCTACAAGCGATTGCGAACCGGCATTGTCGCGTTGCTCGCATCGGCTGATGATGAACCATCGCATGAATACTTGCGCCAACTGTGGCGTAATGATCCGGAACGTCGCCATCTGATCGCGTTGGGCCTGTCGCAACAACCCGATGGTGAAAACTGGGATTATCTTGTCCGCAGTTTAAATGTCCTCGACGGGGAAGCGGCGATGGAAGTTTGTCGACAATTAAAGACGGTCCGTGTCGCGACGGATGATCCCGGTGCCCTACGCCAATTGATCTTAATCGGATTAAAAGAAGAAGCTGAGAATCGACCAATCGAAGCTGTCGAGCAATTGCTGGTTCACTGGAGCGGAATGGAGCGACCAGAGTCCGCCGAGCCATCTATGAAATTGTGGCAAAAATGGTATGCACGAACCTACCCAGATCGACCAACGGCCGAATTACCCTCCAGCGATGAATCGAAATGGGACCTGGATGAACTGGTGAAATACATTGAATCCGACGCGGGTCGTACAGGAGATGCCGAACGCGGCAAATCGATCTTTGTAACCGCACAATGTGCTTCGTGCCATCGATTCGGTGGACAAGGCGACTCTGTCGGACCGGAACTGACTTCAATCGCTCGACGCTTTACACGTCGAGAGGTTTTAGAGTCAATCCTTTATCCCGCCCATGTGATCAGCGACCAATACATGAGCAAGAAAGTACTGACTCTTGACGGCAAAGTCTTTGTCGGATTGGTCAGCGAAGATGAACGCGGCATGATCGCGATTCGCGATTCACGCAATCAAGTGACAAGAGTCAATGATTCCGATGTGGATCAAATCCTGCCGAACAACAGCAGTATCATGCCAGCCGGATCATTGGATAATTTGACCTTAAGTCAAATCAGCGACCTGCTCGCATACTTGGGAGTCGTTTCATCAGGCCAAGTTGCCAAAGGAACGCAGATCGTTCCCGTCACGCGATAGCCTAAACTTGTTAGCCAGTGTATCGATCGGTAATTGTGCCGGTCGATCGGCAAGTCCATGCCATGAAACCTTATCAATTGTACTGTCTGTTGTCGTGTCTGATATTTGGGCAAATCTTCTAACGAGTACACGCAAACAGCGAGTCGATCGCACCTTCATTTGTCGTGATTCGATGGTGGACAGAAATGGGATGCCCAGCAGGTTTTCGAAACCAACTTATCCATTTGCTGTAGAGCAGTTTCACATAAGATCAATCGGTTTCTTGATGATCGGACTGGTCACGGCTCTTCTCTCCATCTCGACTGGCTGTGCTAGTTGGCATAATGAGTCTGACTTGATCAAGACAGTTCGGGGGCTTCCTCCGCCCCGGCGACACCCGGGTGATGCTGTCCTTGAAATTTCTTTTGTCGCCATCAGACCTGCGAAGCCACCTGCGGTTATTGCAATCAATCCGTCAGCACTGTCGGACTCAGGCGATGATGAAGATCGGATTGCGTCGAATAGCGATATTGACGCCGACGATGCCCAATCTCAAAACGAGTTGCTAGTTGAACCGCCTGTTGATATCTGGAAAGGGATCGATGAAACCGTCATCCTGCCTGAATCACGTTATGCATTACGCCGAAATGGAATAAGGATTGGCAAGGCGCAGAGTGTTGCAGATTTCTCACAGCAGCTGGACAATATTCGTGTGCTTCCGACCGAGTCGAGCGAAGTTTTGGAAATTGCCGATGTGCAGTCGGACCTCTCGCACAGCGCCCGACGGATCACTTTTCGCATCGGCAAGCGGTATGAATTGCCAGTCCGCCAACCGGCAAAGGATCCCCAAGTTGTGCTTGTAACCGTGGGTGACCAAACGATTGGCCAAACGCTGGCGCAAGCCCAACCGCTGTTTGCGATGCGTATCACGTCGGCTGATTCGAGAACAGCAAGACTATCGCTCCGCCCCGAAATCCAACATGGTTCGATGCGTCAAACCTGGGTCGGCAATGACGCGGCACTGCGGATCGATAATCGCCGTGATGCTTGGGTATTGAATGAACTTGAGTCCGACGTGGCCTTGGAAAAAGGGGATGTATTGGTTGCCGGTTGCCGCGAACCTGCGTTCGGCCTTGGCAAGCATCTCTTTACCGGTACGACCGCCGAAGGCGACAGCGATCAAGTATTGATGATCGTGCGAGTCGTCGATTTACCGGAAACCATGATTGCCAATTCGCGATAACGATTGCTTTATTGTTGAATCGTCAGATCCGCGATGGGCCACGCCTTGGGTAGCCTCTCCCATCATCACGGTCGATGCGAAATGGTACGATCCAAAGTGATACTTCCGACAAAGTCAAACTCAACGTCTTAACTCGGGTTGATGAATGCACGTGCTGGTCACCGGTTGCGGCGGATTTCTTGGTCGCGCGATCGTCAAACAACTTTTAGAACGCGGCGAAACGGTCCGTGGTTTGGCTCGCGGCGCGTATCCCGATTTGGAAAAGTTGGGGGTTGACCTCCGTCGCGGTGACGTGACCGACGCCGCCCAAGTTAATGCCGCCACTGCAGGTGTCGACGCCGTGATCCACTGTGCCGCAATTGCCGGACTGTGGGGGCCATGGGATCGTTTTCACCGCATCAATACGCTCGGCACGATCCATGTGATCAACGCGTGCAAGGCAAATCATGTTAACGTTTTGGTGCATTGCAGCAGCCCGAGCGTTACGTTTGACGGTGGCGACCAATCCGGCATCGATGAATCCGCACCGTATCCGACCAAACATTTATGCCATTATTCGCATACGAAAGCGCTCGCGGAGCAGGCTGTCTTGGGTGCGCATGTTCCAGGACAATTACACACCGCTGGCTTGCGACCCCATTTGATTTGGGGTGCTGATGATCCACACCTTTTTCCCAGGTTGATCCAGCGGGCCAAGCAAGGCCGATTGACGGTCGTCGGTGATGGAAAGAATCGGATCGATACGGTTCACGTTCGCAATGCCGCAGCGGCTCACATCAACGCGCTGGATCATTTACGTCAGGCGAATCCGGCGGGTGGCGGCCGGGCATTTTTTATCACTCAGGACGAACCCGTCAATTGTTGGCAATGGATAACGCAGATTCTTGAAATCGCAAAGGTCCAACCGCCACGTCGAAAAATCGGACTTCGTGCCGCATGGCGAATCGGCATGGCATTCGAAGCCGCTTATCGAATCGCACGTATCGACCGCGAGCCGCCGATGACGCGGTTCTTGGCCGCCCAACTTGCTCGCGACCATTACTTTGACATCACGGCGGCAAAATCGGTGCTCGGGTATCGGCCAATAGTCAGCATCGAAACCGGCTTGGACGAACTGCGAGCCGCATGGGATGACCGGGCCAACTGGTAGCCCGGCCTTTGGGCGGCTCGTTAACGTCATTTAGCTAGGGAGCTGTAAACAATTGCGGATCATTCAAATCGATTCGATACAGAACTTGGTTGTAATCGTATCGAGGCGTGGCGGTCAGGTTACCGGAAAATTCTTTGGTGTAAGTCGCTTCGAACAACAGAATCGGCGAATCAACAGCAGTCAATTCGGGATGCAGCCTTGGGTTATAGAACGTATAATTGTCGTGCGTGACCACCTTGACCGCTCGCTGCCATGGGCCCTGAGGCGACTCGGATTCGGCGTACCAGATTTCACCTAAAAAACTTGAGTCGCCTTTGAGTTGAGTGAACACGGTGACCCAGCATTTGCGAAAGGCATTCCATGCGACCGAACCCCGATGCGGCTGAATCTGCTGGTTTCCGTCGGCTGATGCGACAGTCGGTTGCGGGCTCAATTCTTGCCACTGTTTAGGGTCGGACCACGATTCATACGTTGCCAAACATCGCAACTTGGGAAACGGGTCGCCGAACAAAACCGACTCGGTGCCGTCTTTGTCGGTCACAAACGTCGGATGCCCGTCAGGAACCAGCGGAGGATTGGGGGTCTGGTCGGAATGTTTCCAGATCACTTGTTTTAAAACAAATCGATTGCTGGTTTCATCCCACTGACACAACCCAATCTCATAAGCGGACAACGGTGGCTTTATCTTTGTATAAGTTCCTACCAATCTCGATCGACCGGATTCGTCAGGCAAACTTACGTACCCACTTATCCACGTCGGTCCTGGCCCTGGCATTTCGCCGATGTTTCGCGGAACCCCGTCGTCATCTGTAAAATACTGGTATTGCAACTTGACGGGTGGTTGGAAATTTTGCAGTGGTTTCAGATCAGTGGTCGCGCCGGTCATATGAAATCGCCCCAGCGGATAACCGGCCAGAAGCGTATCGCCCCAAGCCCAGAAGATCTTGCCATTGTGGAGGGCAATTTGCACGCTGTCGCAACCGACGATTCGCTGTTCCTGCCAATCGAGCGACTCGCCCAATTTTTGGCTTTCGGCAAAGAGCCCTGCACCGGTCAGTCGCCCGATACGTTTGCCCGGCAGTCTGCGCACAACTTCGACAATGAGTGTTTCGCCAGGCTGGGGTGTAAGCCTTACGCCACGGTATCCGAATCCGTCTGCCGGGACTTCATAACCGTGCCCCTGGACGTAAAGCCACGTCGGCACACCCATCAATTCGGGCAGATCGAACGCGACCAGTCCCGCGTTGTCCGTCACAAAGCGAACGTTGTGTACCGTTTTTAATTCGACAAGCGGTACTGGCCAGCCGTTTTCTTTATCGACAACGCGGATGCGACAGGGGATCGACTGTTTCCCCGTTTCGCCGGTTTGTTGTCCACGGCATGGCCGATCCGTGGCAATTGCCATGGTAAAGATTAAAAGAATTGATTTGAAATGCGGGAGGCATTTGCAACGAAGGCGATTTATCATGTCTATGAATGCGATGCGGTTGTTTGCCAGCAGAGCGGCGATGTTTGAAAACCACCCGTCAGGCGGCACCCCTTGATCGGCGGTTCAACGTCGACCACGATGGTCCAACGCTCAAGCCCTTATGATTCTTTACTCCGAACGATGACGCAACGCGTGAACGAAACTTTGTCGGATATCGATTCGATCGCCGGCCCGGCGCGTGAGACATTGGACTTATTGCGTAGCGAGTTGCTGGCGATGCGTCAGCCGAACGGCCACTGGGTTGGCGAATTATCTGCGTCGGCGCTCAGCACCGCGACGGCGATCAGTGCACTTGCGACGGTACGAAAGTTCGCAACGGCCGCAGGCGATGATGCCTCAGGCGAAGCGATCGACCGATTGATCAGGCGAGGCATCACCTATCTCGATTCTCAACAAAACGCGGATGGTGGCTACGGCGACACCGATCGCAGCCACAGCAACATTGCAACTTCGTATTTGGTGCTCGCCGCTCGTACGCTGGCAAACAATTCGTTCGGGCTAGACCGATTACGGACCTATTTGAAATCCGCTGGTGAGTTTGACGGATTGCGGCAACGCTATGGCAAAGACAAAACATTTGTCGTTCCCATCATGACGAACCTTGCGATTGCGGGGCTGGTCGATTGGTCAACGATCCCGCGATTACCGTTCGAAGCGGCGGTATTTCCCGGTGCGATGTATCGTTTTCTGCAAATGCCTGTTGTCAGTTATGCGATTCCGGCATTGGTGGCCATTGGCCAGGCGCATCATTTTCTTGGTCCCAAAACATTTTGGCCGATTCGACAAATACGTGCCGCCGCGGTTGAGCCGACGATGCGGGTGTTGCAACGGATGCAGCCCGAGAGCGGCGGATACTTAGAAGCCACACCTTTGACTTCGTTTGTATTGATGAGCCTTGCGGCGAGCGGTCGCGTGACGCACCCGGTCGCACTGCGATGCGTCGAGTTTCTGACCGCTTCGATCCGTGATGACGGTTCTTGGCCGATCGATACCAATCTGGCGACGTGGGTCACTTCGCTTGCGATTCATGCCCTTTGCGAAGATCCGGACGATGATGGCCGGTGGGCGACACCTGAATTGATTACCTGGCATTTGTCTTGCCAGCACTTGCGACGGCATCCTTTCACGGGAGCTTCACCGGGCGGTTGGGGCTGGACCGATTTTTCGGGGGCAGTCCCCGATGGCGACGACACGCCGGGGGCGATTTTGGCGGCACGGCGCTATGCATCCAAAGCGATCGTTGATGAAGCTTTGCAAGCTGATTTGCAGCCAACGACTGATGAAGCGACGTCGCGGGGGCTGGCTTGGTTAGCGGATTTGCAAAACCGCGACGGCGGCTTGCCGACGTTCTGTCGTGGTTGGGGCAAATTGCCGTTCGATCGCAGCAGCACCGATTTGACCGCGCACCTGATTCGAGCGATCGATGCATCGGGCGTTTGGCAAAACCGAAACGGTGATTGGGCAAACGCAAGCGACGCAGGCTTGCGGCGGAAACTGGCACGGGCGCGGCAAAAGGCGCTGCGGTTTCTGCGTCGCCAGCAATGTGCCGATGGCCGTTGGGTGCCGCTGTGGTTCGGCAATCAGGACGACGCGGAAGAGGAGAATCCGATTTACGGGACGGGGCGTGTGTTGTTGGCAATTGCTGGCGAAGAATCGGCTGAACAGATGCGGCATCGCGCAATCGATTACTTGCTGTCGCATCAAAACGCCGATGGCGGGTGGGGCGGCGGACCATCGTTAACCGCTTGGATGGCAAGAAAAGACAATGAATCGCGTGGTATCACGGAAAAGCCAAGCTGCCCTGCAGAGCTAGCCCCCCTTCCGGTTCGCAGCAGCATGGAAGAAACGGCCGTGGCGGTGGAAGCGATCGCTGCGGTGTTGCGAG
>DNWZ01000425.1 GCA_003506095.1 Planctomycetaceae bacterium
TGGGCACGGCACTGGATGGACTGGATCCGTTATGCCGAATCGCATGGATCCGAAGGCGACCCGGCGATCGACAACGCCTGGATGTATCGCGATTACCTGATTCGTGCCCTTAACGACGACGTTCCGATAGACCAACTGATTCGCGAACATGTCGCCGGCGACTTATTAGAAAATCCACGCATCAATCAAGCGGGTCAATTTAACGAGTCGGTGATCGGAACCGCACACTGGCGAATGGTGTTTCACGGTTTCGCGCCGACCGACGCCCTGGACGAACGTGTGCGATTTACTGACGACCAGGTCAATGCATTCACAAAAGCATTTCTTGGATTAACGGTCTCCTGTGCGCGATGCCATGATCATAAGTTTGATGCGATCAGCCAAGCGGACTATTACGCCCTGTTCGGCATACTAAACTCATGTCGCCCTGGCCGTGCGACCATCGACTTACCCGAGCATCAAAATCGCCATCGCGAAGCATTAACGCAGTTAAAAACCGAGATCAAAAACGCGACCGCCGCCGCGTGGCTCCAGTCGCTCGATGCCCTACCACAACAACTGCAAAACCGGGTCGCAACCGACGGTCAATCGATTGCCGAAAACTCATTACTTGCCACCTACCGAACTCTATATCAATCGCTCGGCTACGAAAAGCAATCCGATAACCAGGCCGATATCAAGGCCGATTGGCAACGCCTGCGAACGACTCACCTGCCAGCGACTGCTCATAATCCGAAAGACCTTTCATCTTGGTTTCGTTATGGCACCGGGCTATCTTCTGGCCCATCTCCTGCGGGCGAGTTTATCGTTTCTGGTGATGGCAATGCGGTGATTTCGGCGATCCATCCGGCGGGAATTTTCTCAAACCTGATCTCTTCAAAACATGCGGCAAGACTGACATCGCCCGACATTAAGCTGGATGGCGATTATGAGATTTGGGCAAACGTCATCGGTGACGGAGGTGCCAGCATTCGTTACGTCGTCCAGAATTATCCGCGCAACGGAACCGTTTACCCGGTCGCACAATTGCAACCGAAATGGCAATGGCAACGTTTTGATGTTCAATATTGGAACGGCGATGACATCCACATTGAACTCGCCGCCGCGATGGACGCACCGTTGCTGGTGGGCCAACAGTCACGATCGTGGTTTGGCGTTCACGACGTGCAACTTGTTCGCAAAGGCGAGCCAAAGCCAGATAATAGCGACCGATCGCTCGCAGCCCTGTTTGCAAATTGGAACGAAGCCCCCACAACGGTCCAGTCGCTCGACGCCGCAATCATCGACGCATTGCGTCTGGCCATCTTGGCGTGGCAGAAAGGAACACTCGACGACCAACAAGCTCTATTCCTGAACCGCTGTCTGCAGGAAGGGATACTGCCCAATCGCATGGCAGACATTCCCAGTGTCGAAACTGCTGTCAATCGTTATCGCGAACTGGAGTCAGACATTCCGGTACCAAAGCGAATCCCCAGCCTGGACGAAACGGTCGGCCGCAACCAACCATTGATGATTCGCGGAAACCATAAGACGCTGGGCGAATCGATCCCACGAAGATTTTTGCAAGCGATCGACTCGACACCGTATTCAACATCCAACAATAACGAATCGAAAGCATCACCAACTGACGCCAGCGGCCGATTGCGTCTGGCAGAAGATTTATTGCGAGACGACAACCCGCTGACCCGTCGTGTGATCGCCAATCGCGTTTGGCATCATCTGTTTGGACGCGGGATCGTCTCAACGCCAGACAATCTTGGACGATTGGGCGATACGCCAACACACCCTGAGTTGCTCGACTGGATGGCCAACCGATTGTCGCAAAATCATTGGTCATTAAAGCAATTGATTCGCACGCTGGTCACATCACAAACCTGGCAGGCGAGTTCGACGCCCAACCCCGAAGCGATCGCGATCGATCCCGACAATCGGCTCTGGTCCCACGCTCGACTGAATCGGTTGGAAGCCGAAGCGATCCGCGATTCGCTGCTGAGCGTATCCGGATCGATCGACCTGACACCACTGGGCCCACCAGTCGGCGGCAACTCGGCGCGGCGCAGCATTTATGTCGGTGTACGACGCAACTCACTCGATCCGTTCCTTCGCGTCTTCGATTTTCCCGAGCCGTTCTCGGCAACGGGGCGGCGCGATTCCACCAACGTCCCGGCTCAATCATTAACGATCATGAATGACCCGCGAGTGGTTGCGTTGGCGACGTCGTGGGCGACAAAAGTGCTTGGCGATCAAACCTTACAAGACGATCGCCAACGAATCGATCAAATGTTTCGGTCCGCGCTGGGCCGCCCTGCCCTGGCCACCGAACTGAGTCAAACGTTGCAGTTTATTGACCAATCGAAACAACTCTATGCTGAGATGCGAAGTGAACTAGACAGACTAGACGTCAGTGCGAAGCAGGCTCGTGCCAGGATCGATGCCATCATGACTCCGGTGCGGCAACAACTGATTCAAGAACGCGAATCTCGATCCTCAGCCCCCGATCAAAATCTCGCAAGCACCCAAACGCCCGCACCGATTCGCGCGTGGGATTTTGCCGAGGGTACGAATGACAGGGTCGCTAGTTCGCCGTTGACGTTGATGGGCGATGCGAAAGTCAAAGACGCGGCGATTGTGCTTGAAGGAAACGGATACGCCGTCACCCAACCGCTGGACGTCTCGTTGCGAGCCAAAACCATCGAGGCTTGGGTCCAGTTGAGCGACACAAACCAACGTGGCGGTGGTGTGATTACGATCCAGACGCTTGACGGGAACGTTTTCGATTCGATCGTCTTTGGTGAAAAGTCACCCGGCCAATGGTTGGCCGGCAGCAATAACTTTGCACGAACCGAATCGTTCGACGGCGAAGTTGAAAAGGATGCGGTGGACCAGCCAGTGCAGATCGCGATCGTCTATGAGGAAAATGGTCGCGTTACCGCCTATCGCAACGGCATGCCTTATGGAAAGCCCTATCAAAGTCGCGGGATCCAACCGTTCGTCGCGGGGCAATCGATCTTATCAATCGGTGTGCGTCACTTGCCCGCTGGAGGCAATCGGATGTTGAAAGGGACGGTTCACCGAGCAAAGCTATACAACGCGGCATTATCTGCAAAGGAAGTTCGGACCAGCTTTGAATCTGGTACAAACTTCGTCAGCGACATGACCGTGATCGAACGATTGACAAGCGATCAACGCCAAGAGATCGAACGATTGCGAATCGAAATTGCGGGAACAGATGGATTACGAAGCGAACTCGGTTCTAGCTCAAGAAAAAATGACACCGAAGCCGTTTGGGCCGACTTGGCACATTCGCTGATCACGTTACCCGAGTTCATCTATGTTCGGTGAAATGATGATGAATAGCCTTTAAGCGATCTTCAAAGACAGACATTCAATGACTCCCATTTTTCGAAATCATGCGATGAACGAAGAACGACCCGAAACGGTTTCGCGACGCGACCTATTGGCAAAATCGTCGATGGGTTTTGGTGCGACCGTTCTGGCCGCGATCTTGGGACAGCAAACGGTTGCCGCCGGTGAATCATCGCCGCCAAGTCCTTTGCCACACGCTTCTTTGCCGCAAAACGCCGGCTTGAAACGACTTCACCACACGGCCAAGGCCAAACAGGTGATCTTCTGCTTTATGTCCGGTGGCGTTTCACACGTTGACAGCTTTGACCCTAAGCCGACATTAAAACAGTTGCATGGCAAACCGATGCCGACATCGGTCGCTCGAACCCAGTTCAACAACAATGGGAACGTCATGGCCAGCCCGTTTGATTTTATCAAGCACGGCGAAAGTGGCACGGAGGTGAGCAGTTTGTTTCCGCATGTCGGAAAGTGGGTCGACGAGATGGCGGTGGTGCGATCGATGACCACTCCGGTTAACGAACATGCACAAGGAAATTTCTTTATGCATACCGGATTCCCGTTTATGGGATTTCCCAGCGCTGGGGCTTGGTGTGCGTATGGGCTTGGCAGTGAGAATGAGAATCTGCCAGGTTATGTGGTTTTAAAAAGCGGACACGCTGTCGAACCCCACGGCGGCGTTTCATTGTTCAGCAACGGCTTTCTGTCAGCACAACATCAGGGTTCGATCCTGAAGGCTGATGCCCGCGAAGCGATTCGTAACATTGTGCCACCAGGCCCACGTTCACTGCAGCGGAATCGCTTGAACCTGACCCAATCGCTTGGGAAAAACTTTCTGGATCAAACCGGCGGCGATGCCGATATCGACGCGGCAATCCGTAATTATGAACTTGCGTTTCGTATGCAGACGGCGGTTCCCGAGGTATGCGACTTATCCGGTGAAACCGAGCGGACTCGCCAAATGTATGGCCTCGATTCACCCGACCCGGAAAAGGCCGCTTACGGCCAACAGTGCTTGCTAGCGCGGCGGTTGGTGGAACAGGGCGTCCGGTTCGTTGAACTGAGCTGTTTGACCAAGGGGATCGGTGCTGGCGGAGCAGCAAATCCCTGGGATCAACATGGCGATCTTGCCAAGGGGCATCAAGCAATGGCCGATCAGGTTGATCAACCGATCGCCGCGTTGATCCAAGACTTGAAAGAGCGCGGGTTGCTTGATGAAACGTTGATCGTTTGGGCTGGCGAGTTTGGCCGGACTCCGTTTTCACAGGGCAGCAACGGACGCGACCA